>NZ_APIO01000031.1:0-97510 GCF_000408945.1 Pseudomonas sp. G5(2012) | reverse complement strand
ATAAGTCGCCGTTACCGCAGGAATGGATATGTACCCGGTTAACAAAAGATAGGTCGGCTGTAAGGCCGCCTTCGCAGACAAATCTCACGTCTAAAATGTCCGATAACCGCCCAAAAAAAATGCCCCAATCTCTCAATCGGGGCATTTCTATTTAAGCCAACAAACTTGAAGCCTTAGTGCGAAACCGCCCCGCTCGCCCCCAAACCAGTCTGCGAACGAACGAACTGCGGGAAGAACAGCGCCCGCTCGTTGTCAGCCGCCGTCGACTTGTCGGTAATCGAGAAGAACCAGATCCCGATAAAGGCAATGATCATCGAGAACAGTGCAGGGTACTCATACGGGAAGATCGCCTTCTCGTGATGCAGGATCTGCACCCAGATGGTCGGGCCAAGCACCATCAAGCCCACAGCGCTCACCAGACCCATCCAGCCACCAATCATCGCGCCGCGAGTGGTCAGCTTTTTCCAGTACATGGAAAGCAGCAGCACCGGGAAGTTGCAGCTCGCCGCGATAGAGAATGCCAGGCCGACCATGAACGCGATGTTCTGGCTTTCGAAAAGGATGCCGAGGCCGATCGCCAGCACCGCCAGGGCGATGGTGGTGATTTTCGACACGCGGATCTCGTCCTTCTCGTTGGCCTTGCCCTTCTTGATCACGCTGGCGTACAGGTCATGGGACACCGCCGAGGCACCGGCGAGGGTCAGGCCGGCCACCACTGCCAGGATGGTTGCGAACGCTACCGCCGAGATGAAGCCCAGGAAGATACTGCCACCGACCGCATTGGCCAGGTGCACCGCCGCCATGTTGTTACCGCCCAACAGCGCGCCAGCCGCATCCTTGAAGGCCGGGTTGGTGCTGACCAGCAGGATCGCGCCGAAGCCGATGATGAAGGTCAGGATATAGAAGTAGCCGATGAAGCCGGTGGCGTACAACACGCTCTTGCGCGCTTCTTTTGCGTCACTCACGGTGAAGAAGCGCATCAGGATGTGCGGCAGGCCAGCGGTACCGAACATCAGCGCCAACCCCAGGGAGAATGCCGAGATCGGATCTTTCACCAGGCCGCCCGGGCTCATGATCGCTTCACCTTTAGGGTGAACCTTGATCGCCTCGGAGAACAACATGTTGAAGTCGAAGTTGACGTGCTTCATCACCATCAGCGCCATGAAGGAAGCGCCGGACAGCAGCAACACAGCCTTGATGATCTGCACCCAGGTGGTCGCCAGCATGCCGCCGAACATCACGTACACCAGCATCAGGATACCGACCAGGATCACCGCAACGTGGTAGTCGAGACCGAACAGCAGCTGGATCAGCTTGCCGGCACCGACCATTTGCGCGATCAGGTAGAACGCCACCACGACCAGTGAACCGCAAGCGGACAGCGAGCGGATCTGGGTTTGCCCCAGGCGATAGGACGCCACGTCGGCAAAGGTGTATTTGCCCAGGTTGCGCAGGCGCTCGGCGATCAGGAACAGAATGATCGGCCAGCCCACCAGGAAGCCGATCGAGTAGATCAGGCCATCGTAGCCGGAGGTAAACACCAGCGCGGAAATACCCAGGAAGGACGCCGCCGACATGTAGTCACCGGCAATCGCCAGGCCGTTCTGGAAGCCGGTGATCTTGCCGCCCGCCGCGTAGTAATCGGAGGCCGACTTGTTTTTCTTGGACGCCCAGTAGGTGATGCACAGGGTCGCGCCAACGAATGCGACGAACATCAGAATCGCCGACACGTTAAGCGGTTGTTTCTGCACGGCGCCGGTCAGGGCGTCAGCCGCCCAGGCGCCCGGTGCGAAGGCTGCGATGCTCAAGAGAGCCATTAGACGCCGGATCATTGCTGAGCCTCCTTGAGAATCGCATTGTTCAAGTCGTCGAATTCGCCATTGGCGCGTCGTACGTAGATCCCGGTCAGGATGAAGGCTGAAACAATCAGCCCGACACCTATCGGTATGCCCCAGGTAATCGATGACTCAGGGCTGATTTTCGCCCCCAGCACCTGCGGCCCGTAAGCAATCAAAAGGATGAATCCGGAGTAAAGCCCTAGCATGATCGCCGAAAGAATCCAGGCGAATCGTTCCCTCTTGCTAACCAGCTCCTTGAATCGCGGGCTGTTTTGAATCGAGAGGTAAATGCTGTCGTTCATTGTTTTTATCCTCGCAGCACAGATTTAGTTGGAACGGTATCCACTCTATGCGGCTGCGGGGCAGGTTCCAGACGACCTTAGTCTTAGAACCACGTGACGTATTCGCCAAAGTCCAGCAAGAATAAATAAATGTGGGAGCGAGCCTGCTCGCGAAAGCGTCAGATCAGTCGACATCTCGGTCAACTGACAGAACGCATCGCGAGCAGGCTCGCTCCCACAGGGTACGGCGGTGCAGCTATTACTTGATCCAGTCAGCCACGCGCTCCGGGTGCTTGGCTACCCAATCCTTGGCCGCTGCTTCAGGCTTGGCACCCTCCTGGATCGCCAGCATGACTTCGCCGATTTCATCCTTCGAAGCCCACTGGAAGTTCTTCAGGAACTTGGCCACTTCCGGTGCCTTGGTCGCCAGCTCTTTGCTGCCGATGCTGTTCACGGTTTCAGCCGCGCCGTACACGCCTTTCGGGTCTTCCAGGAAACGCAGTTTCCACTTGGCGAACATCCAGTGTGGCACCCAGCCGGTCACGGCGATGGATTCGTTTTTCTTCTCGGCACGGGTCAGCTCGGCAATCATGCCGGCGCCGGAACTGGCCTTGAGTTGATAACCGGTCAGGTCGTAGTCCTTGATCGCCTGCTCGGTCTTGAGCATCACGCCTGAACCGGCGTCGATGCCAACGATGCGTTTTTTGAAGCTGTCATCGGTCTTCAGGTCTTCAAGCGACTTGGCCTTGACGTACTCCGGTACGATCAAGCCGATCTTGGCGTCCTTGAAGTTCGGACCGTAGTCGACGACCTGGTCCTTGTTCTTGGCCCAGTAATCGCCGTGGGTCACTGGCAGCCAGGCCGACAGCATGGCGTCGAGTTTGCCGGTGGCCACGCCCTGCCACATGATCCCGGTGGCGACGGCTTGCAGCTTCACGTCGTAATTCAGCTTCTGCTTGATCACCTCAGCGGCCACGTGAGTGGTAGCAACGCTGTCGGACCAGCCGTCAACGTAACCGATGCTCAGGGTCTTGTTCTCGGCATTGGCGAATGTGGAGCCCATCGCAAGCACCAGAGCGGCACCTGCGCCTAAAAGTCGTCGCATCTTCATCGTTACTTCCCCGAAAGTGCTGCGCTCGACGGATGCCGAGTCGCGTCAACGTATAGTTATAGTGCACAGCGCCCCCATCACGCCCCACCGCAAACTCGTTCGATCATCAGTGGAGTACTGACAGTTGCGATCATCAACCTGACGCTATCAGCGACCTGCTCTGCCAGCGACCTCAAGGCAGCGAGAAACGACATCAGAACGCCATTAATCCCGCGCCAGACAACCGTTCCGGGCAATCCGCCCGAACTTTGCATGTCAAAATCATGCAGGCCACCAAGCGGGAGATAAATGCAGGTAACATGCGCCGCTTTGCTCCCACACGGCCTGACCATGTCCGCGACATCCCGTTTTCCTTTTTTTGCGTATTTATTTGCTTGCCTGCTGGGGCTGTTTGCTCTCGGCGGCTTCTGGTATGGCCTGGGCAAACCGGTGATCCTGCCGGACGTCGCCAGTGCCACGCACAAGCTGCAATGCGCTTCCTACACTCCTTTCGACAAGGACCAGTCGCCGTTCGACGTGCCATTCAACCTGCGTCCCGAGCGCATGGATGCGGACCTCGCGCTGCTGGCAACTCGCTTCGAATGCATACGCACGTACTCGATGACGGGGCTCGAGGCGCTACCCGATCTGGCGCGCAAGCATGGGTTGAAAATGATGATCGGCGCCTGGGTCAACAGCAGCCCGGTGGACACCGCCAAGGAAGTAGAGCTGCTGATCGCCGAAGCCAATGCCAACCCGGACGTGGTGACGGCGGTCATCGTCGGCAACGAGGCACTGCTGCGCAAGGAAGTCACCAGCACACAGCTTGTGAAACTGATTGAGCGGGTCAAAAGCCAGGTCAAACAGCCCGTCACCTATGCGGACGTCTGGGAGTTCTGGCAAAAGCACCCGGAAATCGCTCCGGCGGTGGACTTCGTGACCATCCATTTGCTGCCGTACTGGGCTGATTACCCTTGGGACGTCGAGGTCTCGCTGTCGCAACTCGCCATGATTCGCGAATCGTTCGCCAGCATGTTTGCCCCCAAGGATGTGTTCATAGGCGAGACCGGCTGGCCGAGTGAAGGCCGTCAACGCAGGATTGCCCTGCCAAGCCGGGTCGACGAAGCCAGGTTCATTCGTGGTTTTGTCGCCATGGCCGAGCAACATGGTTGGCACTACAACCTCATCGAAGCCTTCGACCAGCCGTGGAAACGTGCCAGCGAGGGCGCGGTCGGCGGTTACTGGGGACTGTTCGATGCGGATCGCCAGGACAAGGGCGTGCTCGCAGGACCGGTGACCAATGTGCCGTACTGGTCGCAGTGGCTGGTGGTGGGTGGGTTCATCTTCCTTGGCACACTGCTTCTCGGTGGACGCGTGCGCAGCACTCGCGCTGCACTGGTCCTGCCACTGCTGGGGGCGCTGGCTGCTTGCTCGATTGGCGCCTGGGGCGACCTGGCACGGGTCACCACGCGTTTTGCCAGTGAGTGGCTATGGGTTACTTTGCTGACCGCGTTGAATGTGCTGGTGCTGGCCCATGCCGCGCTAACCTTGAGTCCCCGCACCGGTTGGCGCGGATGGGCATTCAATGCGCTGGAACGTCGGGCTGGCTGGATACTGGCAGTGGCAGGATTTGCCGCGGCGGTAACGATGCTTGAACTGGTATTTGATCCGCGCTATCGCAGTTTCCCCAGCGTTGCGTTCATCGTGCCGGCACTGGTTTATCTATGCCGCCCGGTCAGTGTGCCGCGTCGGGAGATCGCCCTGTTGACCTTCATCATTGGCGCCGGTATTGCACCTCAGCTTTATCAGGAAGGTTTGCACAACCAGCAGGCCTGGGGTTGGGCGCTGGTGAGTGGATTGATGGTGGCGGCGTTGTGGCGCAGCTTGCGGGTTCGCAAGGGCTGATTTGGCGCTGCATCCGGCCTCTTCGCGAGCAGGCTCGCTCCCACATTGTGATCATCGCAGTACACAAAATCTGTGTTCATTGAAAATCTACTGTGGGAGCGAGCCTGCTCGCGAAAGCTCACTATCGCGTGCTACGGGAGGCCCTGACCAACCGCAACCCCGCAATCACCACCGCAAACACCGCCATCGTCGTGTTGTACAACGCCAATGCGGGAAACCCGAACACCAGCGCCAGCACCGCCAACCACCACCCTGCCCGCCCTGGCAGCACAAAGCCGATCACGGCGGCAGCCAACGCGCCCCAGCCCAATACCTGGAAGTGAATCATCAGCCCCAGGTTCGAACGCACCTGGCATTCCCAACGGCTTGCCTCATCCACGCAAATACCGACCCACTGCGCATCTTCCATGAAGCCGTAGCGCGCGCCATAACTGGCGATCAGCCAGAGGGGCAGCAGGACAAGCAGCACAATCACGGGCAAACGGCGGGACATGGGGCACTCCAATACGCGAAAACGGCGGCCAGCTTAATCCCCCGGCAGCCCGACGCAAGCAATAACAACTGATAACTGGTCATTCAATCACTGCAAAGTGTATCGTCGCGCTACTATTACTCGGAATTAAGGCCTGTTTGGTGCCGATGCGTGGCACTTTGGCGCGGATCCAGTGGTCATAGCCTGCGAACTTCATTCGGCACCTTCTCTAAGGGATCTAGTCATGCTCCGTTCCTTGCGCTTCGCCGCCCTGTTTGGCGGCCTTATTTTGAGTGCGTCCGCACTGGCGGTCGATATCGACGCTGCCAGTTATGGCTATCCCTTGACCAACCCGTTCGAGGCAACGATTGCCACGACGCCGCCGGATTTGCGCCCCGAGCTGCCGCTGGACGACGACATCGATCAGGCGGATCGCAGCGTCACCTTGCGCCCGGAACGCGCATTCGAACTGCCTGACAACTTCTGGCCAGTGAAGAAGCTCACCTATCGCATTGCCACCCAGGATAAAGCCGCGCCGTTGATTTTCCTGATCGCCGGCACGGGCGCGCGCTATGACAGCAGCCTTAACGAATACCTGAAAAAGCTCTATTACAAGGCCGGGTACCACGTGGTGCAATTGTCGTCGCCCACCAGCTTCGACTTCATGAGCGCCGCCTCACGCTTTGCCACGCCCGGTATCACCAAGGACGACGCCGAAGACATGTATCGCGTGATGCAAGCGGTGCGAGCGCAAAACCCTAAACTGCCGGTCACCGATTACTACCTGACCGGCTACAGCCTGGGCGCGCTGGATGCGGCATTCGTTGCGCACCTGGACGAAACCCGCCGCAGCTTCAACTTCAAGAAAGTGCTTCTGCTTAATCCTCCGGTCAATCTCTACACCTCGATCACCAACCTGGACCGGCTGGTCCAGACCGAGGTCAAGGGCATCACCAACACCACCACCTTCTATGAGCTGGTGCTGAACAAACTGACCCGTTACTTCCAGCAGAAGGGCTACATCGATCTCAACGACGCCCTGCTCTACGACTTCCAGCAGTCCAAGCAGCACCTGAGCAACGAACAGATGGCCATGCTCATCGGCACCTCGTTCCGCTTCTCGGCCGCCGATATCGCCTTTACGTCGGACCTGATCAACCGTCGTGGCCTGATCACTCCACCCAAGACACCCATCACCGAAGGCACCAGCCTCTCGCCGTACTTCAAGCGAGCACTGCAGTGCGACTTCGACTGCTACATCACCGAACAGGTCATCCCGATGTGGCGCGCCCGCACCGACGGCGGCAGCCTGCTGCAACTGATCGACCAGGTGAGCTTGTATGCACTGAAGGACTACCTGCATGACAGCCCGAAGATCGCCGTGATGCACAATGCCGACGATGTGATTCTCGGCCCTGGAGACCTGGGTTTCCTGCGCAAGACATTTGGCGATCGCCTGACCGTTTACCCGCTGGGCGGCCATTGCGGCAACCTTAACTATCGCGTCAACAGCGACGCCATGCTGGAGTTCTTCCGTGGCTAAATACCTCCTGCTTATCGCCGCGTTACTCAGTGCAGGCATTGCCCATGCGGATAACAGCAAAGCCAACGCCCCTGTCGTCATCGACAGCGACGGCTTCAAGGAACCCCTGAGCAAACTCAAGTTCAACCCGGGCCTGGACCAGCGCGAATTCGAACGCTCGACACTCGGCGCCCTGAATGTCTACGACCCGCTGGAGCAGTGGAACCGCCGTGTCTACCACTTCAACTACCGGTTCGATCAGTGGGTGTTCCTGCCAGTGGTCGACGGCTATCGCTATATCACGCCGAGCTTCTTGCGCACTGGCGTCAGCAATTTCTTCAACAACCTCGGCGACGTACCGAACCTGCTGAACAGCCTGTTGCAGTTCAAGGGCCAGCGTTCGATGGAGATCACCGGTCGACTGCTGCTCAACACCACCATTGGCATCGCCGGCTTGTGGGACCCGGCCACCTCCATGGGCCTGCCGCGCCAGAACGAAGACTTCGGCCAGACCCTGGGCTTCTATGGTGTACCGGGCGGCGCCTATTTCGTACTGCCGATCCTGGGACCGTCCAATCTGCGTGACACGGGCGGGCTGGCAGTCGACTTCAGCGCCGAGAATGCAATCAACTTCCTCAATGTGTCCGAGGTCAGCTCCACCCATCCAGAAGTCTGGATCCTGCGCGGCATCGACAAACGCAACCAGACCAGCTTCCGTTATGGCCAACTGAACTCGCCGTTCGAGTATGAGAAGGTGCGCTACGTGTACACCGAGTCGCGCAAGTTGCAGATCGCCGAGTAATACCATCGGCCACAAACACCCTGTAGGAGCTGGCGTGCCAGCGATAGCGCTCGAAAGGTCTACACAAGACTCAAGGGCCAATCGCCAGCAAGCCGGCTCCTACAGGTTTAACCTTTGACTGCTCGCCAGATTTTGCTGACGGCCAGAACCCCCACCAACACCACCGCCCCCGCCACAATCCCCGCCACCCCATTGAGCAGCGTCGGTACGATAAACCCGGCACCGCCCGCCCCCGCACTGACACTTTCGATCCAGTGATGCACCACCGGAACACCGTGGGTGAGGATGCCGCCACCGACCAGGAACATGGCCGCCGTACCGATCACCGACAGGCTTTTCATCATGTACGGCGCCGCGCGCAGGATGCCGTTGCCGATGCTTTTGGCCATCTGCCCAGGCTTCTGGGTCAGCCACAGGCCCAGGTCATCGAGCTTGACGATGCCGGCCACCAGCCCGTAGACGCCGATAGTCATGACGATGGCGATGCCCGAGAGCACGACGACTTGTTGGGTCAGCGCCGAGTCGGCCACGACGCCGAGGGTGATGGCGATGATTTCCGCCGAAAGGATGAAGTCGGTGCGGATCGCGCCCTTGATCTTGTCCTTTTCGAACGCCACCAGATCGACCGCCGGGTCCGCCACTGCCTCGACCAGTTCGGCATGTTCGGCCTGGTCTTCAGCCTTGCTGTGGAGGAATTTATGGGCGAGCTTTTCGAACCCCTCGAAACACAGGTAAGCGCCACCCAACATCAGTAATGGCGTGACCAGCCATGGGATGAACGCGCTGATGGCCAGTGCCGATGGCACCAGGATCAGCTTGTTGATAAATGAGCCCTTGGCGACCGCCCAGACCACCGGGATTTCCCGATCGGCCCGCACGCCGCTGACCTGCTGGGCATTGAGCGCCAGATCATCGCCCAGCACCCCGGCGGTCTTCTTGGCGGCCATTTTGGTCATCAACGCCACATCGTCCAGTACGGCTGCGATGTCGTCGATCAGCACGAGCAAACTGCTTCCTGCCATGAATCGGCTTTCCTTCTTGAATGAATGCCGTGCAGCATAGCGCGGCCTGACGCCGCACGGAGCATTCTTGAGCCTCGCCGAAGGCCGGTGCTACCATGCGCCACCGCCAGTACAGGCAAGGAACCCCCTGGTTTATGAGCACCATCCGCGAGCGCAACAAACAACTGATCCTGCGTGCCGCCAGCGAAGAATTTGCCGACAAGGGCTTCGCTGCGACCAAAACCAGTGACATCGCAGCCAAGGCGGGATTGCCCAAGCCCAACGTCTACTACTACTTCAAATCCAAGGAAAACCTCTATCGCGAGGTCCTGGAAAGCATCATCGAACCGATTCTGCAGGCCTCGACACCGTTCAATCCCGACGGTGTGCCAAGTGAAGTGCTGAGCGGCTATATCCGCTCGAAAATCCGCATCTCTCGCGACCTGCCCTTTGCCTCCAAGGTGTTCGCCAGCGAAATCATGCATGGCGCGCCGCACCTGAGTGCCGACCTGGTCGAACAGCTCAACGGCCAGGCCAAGCACAACATCGACTGCATCCAGACCTGGATCGATCGTGGCCAGATTGCGCCAATCGACCCCAATCACCTGATGTTCAGCATCTGGGCCGCGACCCAGACCTACGCCGACTTCGACTGGCAGATCACTGCTATCACCGGCAAGGCCAAGCTGGATGAAGAGGATTATGAAGCGGCTGCGCAGACGATTATCCGGCTGGTGCTCAAGGGGTGTGAGCCGGACTGATATACCGCGGCGCGACCATTCGCGAGCAAGCTCCCACACAGAGGACTCCCCCCAATCCATTGTGGGAGCGAGCCTGCTCGCGAAAAAGGCAACTCGGTTCCAGTTCAAACCCAAATCGCATCCCACAGCGGATAGTCGCCAAGCCGCTCGACTAGCCCTGCCCTTAGCGGGTTGGCCACAATGTACCGAGCCATTTTTACCAAGTCTTCATCACGGCGCAGTGCTCGGTCATGAAAGCCTTTTTGCCACAGACTGATCTGACGACCAGTGCACAGATTGATCGCCTTGGTGCTTAAGGATTTGGTCCTTTGCATCAGCTCACTCAACGACCCCCGCCGCAGATCAATTAGCCAGTGAAAATGATCCGGCATGACTACCCATGCTAGAGAGTCCACTAGCCCTGAATTTTGTGCTTGGCGAAAATGATGAACAACCAACCTGCCCAAAGTGAAATCGGCAAAAATCGGTTCTCGATCATGTGTGTTACTAGTGAGGAGATAGATTCGATTGGGCTCGGCATAACGCCCGGTTCTCAAGCGATGCGAAGCAGCTAAATCAGGCATTCCTTTGCCTCTCTCATGATGGAATCATGAAAAGCCTAGCCTTGGAAATGCCATATCGTCTTGCAGACTTTTAGCTTGATGTGTCTGGAAAAATGCCTTCGCGAGCAGGCTCGCTCCCACAGTGGATTTACTGTGCAAGTAAATATCCTGCTCGCGAAAGCGGTCGATCAATCATCAAATATCAAGCAGCCACCCCAGCATCCGCCCTCAACCCCAGCGCCTCGATCGCATTGATCGCACACTGCTCATCAACATCCGATAGATCCCCGCTGATCCCCACCGCCCCCAACACATTCCCATCCTGATCGCGGATCAGCACACCGCCCGGTGCCGGCACCACGCTGCCCTGCCCCAGGCTATTCAATGCCGCGATGAAGGCCGGGCGCTGTTGGGCGTCCAGCGCCAGCAGGCGTGAGCCTTTGCCCAGGGCGATGGCGCCCCAGGCCTTGCCGATGGCGACTTGCGGGCGCAGCAGGCTGGCGCCGTCTTCGCGCTGCAAGGCGACCAGGTGCCCGCCGGCATCCAGTACCGCGATGGCCAGGGGCGCGGCGGAGATTGCCCGTGCGGCGGTGATGGCCTCGTTGACCAGGTTGACTGCGACTTTCAAGGTTAAAGCGCTCATGGTGCCGTCCTCATTTTGTTTTTAGGAAAGCCGGTAGCCTGCTTCGTTGTGCCGCAGGCAGATGCAACAAATAGAACACAATGGATTATTTTTTTGTATACAATAATTCTCGAAAAGCGCCGCATGCGACGAAAAGCCACAGTAGAACGGGCTTCCGACGAATGAAACGAGCGCTTGAGAAAATGGATTGACCTGCGCCGTCCGCCGTGAATACACTCTGCGCAAAGCCACTTGTATACAATTACAAAACGTAAAGAGGCACAAAACCATGAGCAAAATGAGAGCAATCGAAGCCGCCGTTCTGGTGATGCGCCGTGAAGGGGTTGATACCGCTTTTGGCATCCCCGGTGCCGCCATCAACCCGCTGTACTCCGCCCTGCAAAAGGTCGGCGGCATCGATCACGTACTCGCTCGCCACGTTGAAGGCGCCTCGCACATGGCCGAGGGCTACACCCGCACCAAGGCCGGCAACATCGGCGTGTGCATTGGCACTTCGGGACCGGCCGGTACCGACATGGTCACTGGGCTCTACAGCGCCTCGGCCGACTCGATTCCAATCCTCTGCATTACCGGCCAGGCACCCCGCGCCCGTATGCACAAGGAAGATTTCCAGGCTGTCGATATCACCAGCATCGTCAAGCCAGTGACCAAGTGGGCAACCACTGTTCTGGAGCCGGGCCAGGTGCCTTATGCGTTCCAGAAAGCTTTCTATGAAATGCGCTCGGGTCGTCCAGGCCCAGTGCTGATCGACCTGCCGTTCGATGTACAGATGGCCGAAATCGAATTCGACATCGATGCCTACCAGCCACTGCCACTGGCCAAGCCGAGCGCTACCCGCGTTCAGGTGGAAAAAGCCCTGGCGCTGCTGGACCAGGCCGAGCGCCCATTGCTGGTGGCCGGTGGTGGCATCATCAATGCCGACGCCAGCGACCTGCTGGTGGAGTTTGCCGAACTGACCGGCATCCCGGTCATCCCGACCCTGATGGGCTGGGGCACCATCCCGGACGATCACCCGTTGATGGTGGGCATGGTCGGCCTGCAGACTTCGCACCGCTACGGCAACGCGACCCTGCTGAAATCGGACGTGGTACTGGGCATCGGTAACCGTTGGGCCAACCGCCACACCGGTTCGGTCGACGTCTACACCGAAGGCCGCAAGTTCATTCACGTCGACATCGAAGGCACGCAGATCGGCCGCGTTTTCACCCCGGACCTGGGCATCGTCTCCGACGCCGCCTCCGCGCTGACCGTGTTCATCGAAGTCGCTCGCGAGTGGCAAGCTGCCGGCAAGCTGAAAAACCGCAGCGCCTGGCTGCAAGACTGCCAGCAGCGTAAAGCCAGCCTGCAGCGCAAGACCCACTTCGACAACGTTCCGGTCAAGCCGCAACGCGTTTATGAAGAGATGAACCAGGTTTTCGGCAAGGACACCTGCTACGTCAGCACCATCGGTCTGTCGCAGATTGCCGGCGCGCAGTTCCTGCACGTCTACAAGCCGCGCCACTGGATCAACTGCGGTCAGGCAGGCCCACTGGGCTGGACCATTCCTGCTGCGCTGGGCGTGGTCAAGGCTGACCCGAACCGCAAAGTCGTGGCCCTGTCGGGGGACTATGACTTCCAGTTCATGATCGAAGAACTGGCGGTGGGTGCGCAGTTCAAGCTGCCGTACATTCATGTGGTGGTGAACAACTCGTACCTGGGCCTGATCCGTCAGGCGCAGCGCGGGTTCGAGATGGACTACTGCGTGCAGCTGTCCTTCGACAACCTGAACGCTCCGGAACTCAACGGTTATGGCGTCGATCACGTCGCGGTAGCCGAAGGCTTGGGCTGCAAGGCGCTGCGTGTGTTCGAACCGGCTGACATCGCCCCTGCCCTGCGCAAGGCCGAACAGATGATCGAAGAGTTCAAGGTTCCGGTGATCGTCGAGATCATCCTGGAGCGCGTGACCAATATTTCCATGGGCACCGAGATCAACGCCGTCAACGAATTCGAAGACCTGGCGCTGGTTGGCAACGACGCCCCAACGGCGATTTCGTTGCTCGATTGATCGTTCCCCTTGTGGGAGCGAGCCTGCTCGCGAAGGCGGCTTCAAATCCAGCAACAATGTTGGCTGGCACACTGCTTTCGCGAGCAGGCTCGCTCCCACAGGGGCCGCCCTCACATATTTACGGGAGACCACCATGCCGCGTTTCGCAGCCAACCTGTCCATGCTGTTCACCGAACAGGACTTTCTTGCCCGTTTCGAAGCGGCCGCCAAGGCCGGTTTCAGTGGTGTCGAGTACCTGTTCCCGTACGACTTCAGCTCTGCCGAAATCAAGGCCAAGCTCGATGCCAACGGTCTGACTCAAGTGCTGTTCAACCTGCCGGCCGGCGACTGGGCCAAGGGCGAGCGTGGTATCGCCTGCCTGCCGGATCGAGTTGAAGAGTTCCGCGCCGGTGTCGACCTGGCGATCGCCTACGCACAAGTGCTGGGCAACACCCAAATCAACTGCCTGGCCGGCATCCGCCCACAAGGCGTTGACGATGCCACCGTGGAAAAAACCTTCGTCGCCAACCTCAAGTACGCGGCCGAGAAGCTGCAGGCAGCCGGTATCAAGCTGGTGATGGAAGCGATCAACACCCGCGACATCCCGGGCTTCTACTTGAACAACACGGCGCAAGCCCTGTCGATTCGCGAACAGGTCGGCAGCGCCAACCTGTTCCTGCAATACGACATCTATCACATGCAAATCATGGAGGGCGACCTGGCCCGCACCCTGCAATCGCACCTGGGCGAAATCAACCATGTGCAGTTGGCGGACAACCCGGGGCGCAACGAACCGGGAACTGGTGAAATCAACTACCGCTTCCTGTTCGAACACCTGGACCGCATTGGGTATCAGGGTTGGGTCGGTTGCGAATACAAGCCGCTGACGACCACCGAAGCGGGTTTGGGCTGGCTCAAGACCCATAACGCGATTTAATTGAACATGACATTCCTGTAGGAGCTGCCGAAGGCTGCGATCTTTTGACTTTGTTTTTCAAGATCAAGATCAAAAGATCGCAGCCTTCGGCAGCTCCTACAGGGTGACAAACAAAAAGAGAGGATTTTCTCATGGCTAAAATCGGATTCATCGGCACCGGCATCATGGGCCACCCAATGGCGGCGAACCTGCAAAAAGCCGGTCACAGCCTGTTCCTGTCGGCGCACCACGACGCCGCCCCCGCTGACCTGGTTGCCGCTGGCGCCGTCGCCCTGGCGAACCCGAAAGAAGTCGCCCAGGAAGCCGAATTCATCATCGTGATGGTCCCGGATACCCCACAGGTCGATGACGTGCTGTTCCGTGCCGACGGCGTTGCCGCCGGTCTTGGCAAAGGCAAGGTGGTGATCGACATGAGCTCGATCTCGCCGACCGCCACCAAGGCATTTGCGGCCAGGATCAACGAAAAAGGCGCCCAGTACCTCGACGCGCCAGTGTCCGGCGGTGAAGTCGGTGCCAAGGCGGCGACCCTGAGCATCATGGTCGGCGGCGATGCCGATGCCTTCGAACGCGCGCTGCCGCTGTTCCAGGCCATGGGCAAGAACATCACCCTGGTGGGTGGCAACGGTGACGGTCAAACCGCCAAGGTGGCGAACCAGATCATCGTCGCCCTGAACATCCAGGCCGTGGCCGAAGCCCTGCTGTTCGCTGCCAAGAACGGTGCCGATCCAGCCAAGGTGCGTGAAGCACTGATGGGCGGTTTCGCCTCGTCGAAGATCCTCGAAGTACACGGCGAGCGCATGATCAAGGGCACCTTCGATCCAGGCTTCCGCATCAGCCTGCACCAGAAGGACCTGAACCTGGCGCTGCAAGGGGCCAAGGAGCTGAACATCAACCTGCCGAACACCGCCAACGCCCAGCAAGTGTTCAGCACCTGCGCGGCCATCGGTGGCAGCAACTGGGACCACTCGGCACTGATCAAGGGCCTGGAGCACATGGCAAATTTCTCGATTCGCGACAAGAACTAAGCCCTTCATAAACCTGTGGGAGCGAGCCTGCTCGCGAAGAATTCACCGCGGTGTCCCTGACAAACCGTGTCGTTTGATTCGCGAGCAGGCTCGCTCCCACAGAGATCCGAGTTGCCCTTTCGAATAACAAGAATTCCGGGAGCCCGCCATGTCGGTCGATCCGCAACAATTGCTGCGTGAGCTGTTCGCCACAGCCATCGACGCGGCCCATCCGCAGCAAGTCCTTGAAGCCCATTTGCCTGCCGACCGCAGCGGTCGGTTGATCGTCATTGGTGCCGGCAAAGCCGCGGCCGCCATGGCCCAGGTGGTCGAGCGCTGCTGGCAGGGCGAAGTGTCCGGCCTGGTGGTGACGCGTTACGGCCACGGCGCCCCCTGCGAAAAAATCGAAGTGGTCGAAGCCGCGCATCCGGTTCCGGACGCCGCCGGCCTGGCCGTTGCCAAACGCGTTCTGGAACTGGTCAGCGACCTCGACGAAACAGACCGCGTGATCTTCCTGCTGTCCGGCGGTGGCTCGGCGCTGCTCGCCCTGCCGGCCGAAGGCATCACCCTGGTCGACAAGCAATCGATCAACAAAGCCCTGCTCAAATCCGGCGCGACCATTGGCGAGATGAATTGCGTACGCAAACACCTCTCGGCGATCAAGGGTGGCCGCCTCGGCAAGGCTTGCTGGCCAGCCACTGTCTATACCTATGCGATTTCCGATGTGCCGGGCGACCTCGCCACGGTCATCGCCTCAGGTCCCACAGTGGCCGACCCGAGCACCTCGGCGGAAGCGCTGGCAATCCTCAAGCGCTACGCCATCGACGTGCCCGCCTCCGTGCGTAACTGGCTGCAAAGCCCGGAATCAGAGACTGTGAAACCTGGCGATCCGAGCCTGGCCCGCAGTCACTTCCAGCTGATCGCGCGCCCGCAGCAATCACTGGAAGCCGCGGCGGTGAAGTGCCGTCAGTCCGGTTACAGTCCGTTGATCCTGGGCGACCTCGAAGGTGAGTCCCGTGAAGTGGCAAAAGTGCATGCCGGTATCGCTCGGCAAATCGTCCAGCACGGCCAGCCACTGGCGGCGCCCTGCGTGATTCTTTCTGGCGGCGAAACCACGGTTACCGTTCGCGGTAACGGCCGTGGTGGGCGCAACGCCGAGTTCCTGCTCAGCCTGACCGACAGCCTCAAGGGCTTGCCCGGCGTCTACGCCCTGGCCGGGGACACCGATGGCATCGACGGCTCCGAAGACAACGCCGGGGCAATCATGACCCCGGACAGTTACGCCAGCGCCGCGGCCCTCGGTTTGAGCGCCAGCGACGAGTTGGACAACAACAATGGCTACGGCTATTTCGAGGCGCTGGACGCACTGATCGTCACCGAGCCGACCCGCACCAACGTCAACGACTTCCGCGCCATCCTGATTCTTGAGAGCCCTAAACATGACGCCTGACAAAAAGGTCAAGATCCTCGCCACCCTGGGCCCCGCTACCGACGGGATCGACGACATTCGTGAACTGGTGCAGGCCGGGGTCAATATCTTTCGCCTGAACTTCAGCCACGGCGATCACGCCGACCACGCCAAGCGCTACCAGTGGATCCGCGAAGTCGAGCGCCAGCTGAATTATCCGCTGGGCATTCTGATGGACCTGCAAGGGCCGAAATTGCGGGTCGGCAAATTTGCCGCAGGCAAAGTCCAGCTGCATCGCGGTCAAGCCCTGCGCCTGGATCTCGATGCCACGCCGGGTGACGAACGCCGGGTCAACCTGCCGCACCCGGAAATCATCGCTGCGCTGGAGCCCGGCATGGACCTGTTGCTGGACGACGGCAAGCTGCGCCTGCGAGTGGTCACCAAGTATGCCGACGCCATCGACACGACCGTGCTCAATGGTGGCGAACTGTCGGACCGCAAAGGCGTGAACGTGCCGCAAGCGCTGCTCGAACTGAGCCCGCTGACCGCCAAGGACCGCCGCGACCTGAGCTTCGGCCTTGAACTGGGGGTGGACTGGGTGGCCCTGTCGTTCGTGCAGCGTCCTGAGGACATTCGCGAAGCCCGTGCCCTGATCGGCGACAAGGCGTTCCTGATGGCCAAGATCGAGAAGCCGTCAGCGGTGGCGCAATTGCGCGAAATTGCCGAATTGAGCGACGCGATCATGGTCGCTCGCGGTGACCTGGGCGTGGAGGTGCCGGCCGAAAGCGTGCCGCAGATCCAGAAAAACATCATCAGCACCTGTCGCCAGTTGGGCAAGCCGGTGGTGGTGGCGACGCAGATGCTCGAATCGATGCGCTTCTCCCCGGCGCCCACCCGCGCCGAAGTCACCGATGTCGCCAATGCGGTGGCCGAAGGTGCCGACGCGGTGATGCTGTCGGCGGAAACCGCCTCCGGCGAATACCCGCTGGAAGCTGTACAGATGATGAGCAAGATCATCCGCCAGGTGGAAAACGGCCCGGACTACCAGACCCAGCTGGACGTCAGCCGGCCAAAAGCCGAAGCGACTGTTTCCGATGCGATCAGCTGCGCGATTCGCCGTATCAGCAACGTGTTGCCGGTGGCGGTCTTGGTCAACTACAGCGAATCAGGCACCTCGAGTTTGCGTGCGGCCCGGGAACGGCCGACAGTGCCGATCCTCAACCTGACGCCGAACCGGCAAACCGCTCGACGCCTGACCGTGGCATGGGGGGTGCATTCGGTGGTCAACGATCGCCTGCGTCAGGTGGACGAGGTGTGCTCTACGGCGCTGGAAATTGCCCAGGCCCAAGGCATGGCGCAGCGGGGCGATACGTTATTGATCACTGCAGGTGTGCCGTTTGGGCAGCCGGGGTCGACTAACTCTTTGCGTATCGAAACATTGATTTAACCCCTACATGATCGTTCCCACGCTCTGCGTGGGAATGCAGCCCGGGACGCTCCGCGTCCCAAGAGCAGACGCAGAGCGTCCATTGAGGCATTCCCACGCAGAGCGTGGGAACGATCTGTACTGAAACGACCCTTGCCATGCCTGCCAACCACTTCAACACCCACTGCCCCGACTGGGCCGAAGCCTTGCTCAACGGCTTCAGCCAGATATTCCTCCAACGCCATCCGCTGTTTGGTCTGGCGTGCCTGCTCGCCATTCTGTTTACTGCGCCCGCCTTGCTCGGCGGTGCGTTGCTTGGCGGCGTCGCCGGGCTGCTCACCGCGCAACGTCGAGGCTACGCCAAGGCCGATCGCCAGGCCGGACTCTTCAGTTACAACGGCGTCTTGCTTGGCTTGCTGCTGAGTCTGTATTTCCCCTGGTCGGCGATGTTGCCGCCGCTGATCCTCGCCGCAGGTGGCCTGAGCGCCATGCTCACACAGCAGTGGCTCAAACGCACCCGCTTCAGCCAATACCTGCCGGCCTATACCGCGCCCTTCGTGGGTTTGGGCTGGTTGCTGCTGTGCTTCGCCACGCCCTCGACCGAGGCGCATCTGATCGAAGTCAGCACGCTGAACATGCTCGCCGCCCCCCTCAAGGGCCTCGGCCAGGTGATGTTCCTCGGTCATCCGCTGGCCGGTGCGATGATTGCCGCCGGTTTGCTGGTGGCTGATCGTCGCGCCTTCTGCTGGGCGTTGTTGGCGTCTGTTGCCGGCATGGGTTGGAGCCTGTTGAACCACGACTTCTACACCGCACTGCTGGGCCTGGGTGGCTACAACGCCGTGCTCGCCGCCCTCGCCTTCAGCGCCCAGCGCCAGCAGCCGTGGCTGCCACTGGTGGGCATTGCCTGCGCGCTGCTGTTGACGCCGATGTTTGCCGCTGTTGGCCTGCCCACGCTGACCGCGCCGTTCATCCTCGCCTGCTGGCTGATTCGTACGGTGGCTCAAGTACTCGGCAAGGCGACAGGGGCCACTGCGCCTTGCGCTTCTGGGGAGAATCAACCTAGGCTGCGCTGATTCCCGATTCAGGCGTTTCCCATGGACAGCAGCAAAAACTGGCGTGAAGACCTTTACGTCATGATTTTCCAGAGCGACACCAAGGCGGGTCGGCGCTTCGACGGCATTTTGCTGTTGATCATCCTCGCCAGCCTGGTGATCGTGATGCTCGACAGCATCGATACAGTCCACCGCAACTACGCCGACGTGCTGGCGTACATCGAGTGGGGCTTCACCGTCATCTTCGCCATCGAATATGGCCTGCGCCTGTACTGCTCGCCCAAACCCCTGCGCTACGCCTTCAGCTTCTATGGACTGGTGGACTTGCTGGCGATCGTGCCCGGCATACTGGCGTTGTACTACGCCGATGCGCAGTACCTGTTGATTATCCGGATCATCCGGATGCTGCGGATTTTCCGCGTGCTCAAGCTCAGCCCCTACCTGAAACAAGCCAACTACCTGATGTCCGCGTTGCGCGGCAGCAAGCAGAAAATCGTGGTGTTCCTGGTCAGTGTCTGCACCCTGGTGACGGTGTTCGGCACATTGATGTATGTGATCGAAGGCCCGGAGCACGGTTTTACCAGCATTCCCAAAGGCATCTACTGGGCCATCGTGACGCTGACCACGGTGGGCTTCGGCGACATCGTGCCGAAGACGCCATTGGGCCAGGTGATTTCCTCGCTGGTCATGATCACCGGTTATTCGATCATTGCCGTGCCCACCGGTATTTTCACTGCCGAGCTGGCCAACGCCATGCGTGGCGAACAGTTGCAACATGACTGCCCGGTGTGCAAGAAAAACCACCACGAACACGGCGCCGCGTTCTGCTCTCGCTGCGGCAATGCATTGTTCAAGAAACTGGAATAAGCAAAGAGCTTTTTAATCTTTAAACGACTATGCGGGGCCGGCTATAGTCGCTGGCAAATTAGTATCGCGTTCAATACACATAACCCGTAGGAGCTGCCGCAGGCTGCGATCTTTTGATCTTGCTTTTGAAGATCAAAATCAAAAGATCGCAGCCTGCGGCAGCTCCTACATAGAACAAGGAATTCGCAGTGAAAAAACTCTTTGGCGCCTCACTTCTGGCCGCTGGCCTGGCACTGACCAGCGTGGCCCAGGCCGCACCGACCCTGCTCAACGTTTCCTACGACGTGATGCGCGATTTCTACAAGGACTACAACACTGCGTTCCAGAAACACTGGCAAGCCGAGCACAACGAAAACATCACCTTGCAGATGTCCTTCGGTGGCTCCAGCAAACAGGCGCGCTCGGTCATCGATGGCCTGCCCGCTGACGTGATCACCATGAACATGGCCACCGACATCAACGCCCTGGCTGATAACGGCAAACTGATCCCGGACAACTGGGTCACCCGCCTGCCGAACAACAGCGCCCCGTTCACCTCGGCCACTGTGTTCATCGTCCGCAAAGGCAACCCCAAAGCCCTGAAAGACTGGCCGGACCTGCTCAAGGACGGTGTGCAAGTTATCGTGCCAAACCCGAAGACTTCTGGTAACGGCCGCTACACCTACCTCTCCGCCTGGGGCTACGTGCTGAAAAATGGCGGCGACGAAAACAAGGCGAAGGACTTCGTCGGCAAGCTGTTCAAGCAGGCTCCAGTGCTGGATACCGGTGGCCGCGCCGCAACGACGACCTTCATGACCAACCAGATCGGCGACGTACTGGTGACCTTCGAAAACGAAGCGGAAATGATCGCCCGCGAGTTTGGTCGCGATCAGTTCGAGGTCATCTACCCAAGCGTATCCGCCGAAGCCGAGCCACCGGTGTCGGTGGTCGACAAGACCGTCGACAAGAAAGGCACCCGCGCTGCCGCCGAGGAATACCTGAAGTACCTCTGGTCGCCACAAGGTCAGGAAATCGCCGCCGCCAACTACCTGCGTCCACGTGACCCGGCCGTTCTGGCCAAGTACACCGACCGCTTCCCGAAAGTCGACTTCCTGTCGGTGGAAAAAACCTTCGGCGACTGGCGCACCGTGCAAAAGACCCACTTCAATGATGGCGGGATTTTCGATCAGATTTACGCCCAGTAACCACTGAGCAGACGCGATCCCCTGTAGGAGCTGCCGAAGGCTGCGATCTTTTGATCTTGTTTTTCAAAAGGCAAAATCAAAAGATCGCAGCCTTCGGCAGCTCCTACGGGGGTATGCCGCTAGCTCAGGTTGCCGCAGAAAATCGCCTGGTGACCATCGGCCGGGCTTTCACGCACCACCAACGCATAGCCCCCCGCTCGAAGTGTCTCGACTGGTACGGGTGCACTTTTCCAGAAATATTGCATGGACGCTTGCGAATAGAACCGCGCATTCGGGCCGTCATTCATGTCATAGGCGGGTTTGGCACCCAGACTTCCACAGCTTCCCGGGTAGATGTAGGCCTGCAAACGACCTGGTAACGCGCTACCCATGGATTCTCCACTGACAGCAAACCAGAACACTGTTGCTTGCCCGTCGGGCATCATGATTGGCCGGGCGATGTTGCCAGCATTGATGGCAGTAGCGTTCATGGGAACGTTGGTGACCTGAGCATCCGGCACTGTCGAGCACCCGAAGATCGACCCAACCGCTACCACCAACGCCAGCGAAGATACGATTTTCATCGTGATACTCCCGCTTTGTAAGGACACGTTGAAGTGATCCCCCTGTAGATTCTAGCTGTCACGGCAAAACGGGCAGTTCTTCGGATGGCCGGTGGTCCCTGCAACACGCCCGCATTCGTCATTCATTGCGCAGAAGAATGATTACTATCATTCCAATTCCACTTCCGCCGTTTCAGCCAGCCGTTTAGCCTGCGCGCATTCACTTATTTCCAGCGAGACACGTTATGACTCCATCGCCCCAGCTGCCCCATGGCACCGCGACAATGACCCGAGGCATGGTGCTGCTGTTCGCCTTCTGCTGTGGCGCGATCGTCGCCAACATCTACTATGCGCAACCGATCATCGGCCTGATCGCACCGGACATCGGCCTGACCAGCACCATGGCCAGCCTGATCGTTTCGCTGACGCAGATCGGTTATGCCCTGGGCCTGTTCTTCCTCGTGCCTTTGGGTGATCTGCTGGAAAACCGGCGGCTGATGATCATCACCACCGTGGTCGCCATTGCCAGTCTGCTGGGCGCGGCGTTCACCGATCAGCCGAACGTGTTCTTGCTGATTTCGCTACTGGTGGGCTTCAGCTCGGTGTCGGTGCAGATCCTGATTCCGCTGGCCGCACACCTGGCGCCGGAAGAATCTCGCGGCCGCGTGGTCGGCGGGATCATGGGCGGTTTGTTGTTGGGAATATTGCTGGCGCGACCGGTGTCCAGCGTGGTGGCGGATCATTTTGGCTGGCGGGCAATGTTTGTGATTGCCGCGCTATTGATGGCAGCGATCAGCATCGTATTGGCGCTGACCATCCCCAAGCGCCAGCCTGACCACAGCGCGTCCTATGGCCAATTGCTGGGTTCGCTCTGGACGCTGCTGCGTCAACAACCGGTATTGCGCCAGCGGGCGTTTTATCAAGGCTGCATGTTCGCCACGTTCAGCCTGTTCTGGACCGCCGTGCCGCTGGAACTGGCGCGCAATCATGGCCTGTCGCAAAGCCAGATCGCGATTTTCGCCCTGGTCGGCGCAATCGGCGCCATTGCCGCGCCTATCGCCGGACGCCTGGCCGACGCCGGCCATACCCGAATCGCTTCATTGCTGGCCCTGCTGTGCGCCAGCCTGAGCTTCCTGCCCGCTTTCATCCACCCCGTCTACAGCGTGATCGGCTTGGCCGTGACCGGCGTGGTGCTGGATTTCTGCGTACAAATGAACATGGTCCTCGGTCAACGCGCGGTCTACGCCCTGGACGCCAAAAGCCGCAGCCGTCTGAATGCGTTGTACATGACCAGCATCTTCATCGGCGGTGCGTTCGGCTCATCCGTGGCCAGCGCGGTATATGAGCACGGCGGCTGGCTGTGGATCGTGGTGGTTGGCAGTGCGTTTCCACTGTTGGCGTTGTTGCGCTTCCTGAGTGTTTCGCAGAAGGCTTCATTGGCGACGGCGTAAAGATTCAAGCGCTTGGTGGGCGAGTAGGATCGCCCGCCAAGGCAAGGTTACCAATCCATCAATTGCGCACCAGCTTCTCCATCGCCGCATCCGCCAGGAACGACGACCGGCTTTTTACATTGTGCTCGCGCACATAACGATCAATGCGCTGGATCACATAGCCGGGCAACGTCACGTTGACCTTCTCGGTCTTGCCCAGGTACGGCGAGATGTCCAGCTCCAGCATGCCCCAGCCCATGTCGGCGAACTCGGGATTACTGCGATGCACCGAAGCCGACGTCGGCATCGGAATCGACTCACCATCCGCAGCCAACTCCTGCAGCATGATGTGGGCAACTTCGACCGCTGCGTTGTAGGCCTCTTCAAAGCTATCCCCGGCGGTTACCGCACCTGGGATATCGGGGATCTGGATACCGATGGCGGTGTTCTCATCGCCCCATTCGATACAGATTGGATATTGCATTATGGATCTCCTGCGTAACTGGCTGGCGGGCAGTACAGCCCGGCTCGCCTCCTGATGCTCTTGACCGCCCCGACCGGCAAATCCTTCTTCGGATGGGGGATGGGAATGGTGTACGGGTTGTATCGGTGGGTGAAAATGTGATGACTGCCTGTGACCCGGTCCAGGGTCCATCCCGCCTCCATCAATTCCTTGATCAATAGCCTGCTCTGCACCACCAGCCTCCTTGCTTTGGCCTCAACAAAAATAACCCTAGAGTTATCTTTACTCAAGCACAAAAACTGAAAGCACGACGTTCGGTTGTATTGCGGGGTATGAAGAAAGAAGGTTTTAAATCGACAAAATGGCCGGCACAGCGATCAGGCGCATGCAGCCGGCTCGACGAGGCAGGCCAAGAGTTGTTCAACGGTTTGTTCCATTGGCCCGGAGTTGTCGAGCACATGCACTGTCGGATCCTCGGCCAGCAGGCGCTCACCGAAACGGGCATTGCGCGCCAGGCGCTGGTCGATCTCGGCCAAGGACTCACGACCACGCGCCAGCAAGCGCTGGCGCAGCACTGCCTGGTCCACGGTCAGCAATATCGCCAACACATTCGGATAACGCTCGCGAGTATCCTGCAAATGCCCGCGCGAGCCGTTCACCAGCACGTCCTGGCCAGCGGCGAGCCAATCGTCGATTTCCCGCGGGATCCCGTAGGACAGGCCATTAGCGTGCCAGCTCAGGGCAAACGCGCCCTGGGCCTGCATCTGGACGAATTGCTGCGGGCTCACGCCCAGTGCTGCCTCGCCCACGGCTTCGGCGGAACGCGTGATGACTCGGCGCACGATACGGCAGCCACGCTCGGCCAACCGCGCTCGCGCGGCATCGAGCAGGCTGTCCTTGCCCGAACCGGAAGGCCCGATGAGGTAGATCAACCTGCCTGCCATCCAACCCCCCGAGGGTCGCACTTTGCGTTATTGCCCGAACTGGCGTCCCAACCCACCCGGTACGCCATGGATATCGGTCTCTTCCCAGGGTCCTTTCGGGCTGATTGAACGGCTCCAGCCGTTATCCCAACGGTAGTAGGTGCGCTGGCGATAGAACGTGTTCGGTTGATCATCGAGCACATACACGCCCAGTTTCGGGTCCCAATGACTGTTGCCACCCGGTGGCGGCGCGAAGCTGGCCGAGGTGCGCGGCAGCGCCTTGGCCGGTTTGGCGGGAGTCGAAGGTTTGCCCGGCACCGTCGACGGCGTCGGTTTGGTACTGGGCTGCGACGGCGGAATCGGTGGCCGCGTCGGCTGTTCTGATGGCTGCTGGACCGCACAAGCGCTCAGCCCCAAAACAACGCTGAGCAGGGTGATACGAGCAATGGCGGTCATGGTGGCGCTTCCTGTTATTGATCCGGGTTTACTTATCCGGGCTATCGATGGTCACTTGTTGCGGCGCGGTGGTGCTGCTGGCCAGGGGCTGGCTGCGACCGATCCACTCGCCTGCCGTCGGTTGACCGGCGCGGGAGATGCGCGCAACCAGTTGGACTTCAGGGAAGTTCGACAGTTTCAATTGCGGCATCATTGCATCGCCATCGCCCAATTCGACGGTGGCCGGCAGATCGGCCACGGTCAAGCGCTTGGCCGCCAAAGGCGCGGGTGGGCCAGAGGTGGCGCGAGCGAAGATGAACACGCTGTCGCCCGGCTGGACCTTGGCCTTCAGGTCGGCCGCCAGGTCAACCCGGACCTTGAGCAGCGCTGCCGGCTTGGCCGCTGGCGCCTGGGCCACCTTGCCACCGCTGGCCACCAGTTTCTCGCTGGCGCGGGTAATACCGCCCTGCAGCGCAATACGGGACTGGTCGTCCGGCGGCAGTTGCTCCAGCAGGCGATTCCAGTAATCGATCGCTTCCTGGTAACGCTGGCCTTCAAAGGCGGCGATGCCCAGCAGGCCAAGGCTGGTGACTTCTTTTGGATCGGCCTTGAGCGCTTCGTCAGTCAAGGCCTGGACCTTGTCCGACCACTTCTTGCCATCGGCGAAATACTGCGCCTGGGCCCATTGCCCCAACAGTTCAGGCTGGCGCCCGGCCAGGTTGACGGTGCGCTCGAAGATCTTCGCCGCATCCGCCGGACGATCCTGGGTCATGTAGGTGCGACCGAGGAAGTACAGCGCTTCGGCGGAATCGGGCTGCGCCGCAACCGCGCGCTCCAGGCGCCGGGTCATTTGTTCCATCGACTGTGGCGCCTGGGCGAATTCCCGGGTCAACTCGACTTTGTCACTGGCACCGAAATGCAGGTACAGCCCCAGGCCCAGCACCGGGACCAGGATGGCTGCCAGCAACGGTGCCGCCTTGCCCAGGCGCGTCACCCGAGGCGCGGCAACGCCTTCGGTGTCCGCGAGCAATTCACGGGCGGCTTCAGCCCGGCCGGCGTCCATTTGCGCGGCATCGAGAACGCCTTCCTGCTGCTGAACCTGCAGCTCAGCCACGCGTTCTTGATACAGCGCCACGTTCAGGGCAGTACGATCCTCTTCGAGCTGGGCGCGACGACTACGCAGGACGGGGATCAGTAGAAAACTCAGGGCCACCAGTAGCAGCAGACCTGCAGCGAGCCAGAAATCAATCATTCTTGGTTTTTATCCAACAGTTGGTCGAGGCGCTCGCGCTCCTCGGCAGAAAGCGAGCCTGGCGTTTCGGCGCGTTGCACGCGACGACGACGCACGATCACCGCGATGATCACCACACCGCCCAACAGCAGGCCAGCGGGGCCGAACCAGAGCAGTGCGGTCTTGGCGTTCAGGGCCGGTTTGTAGCGAACGAAATCACCGTAGCGATCGACCATGAAGTCGATGATCTGCTGGTTGTCCTTACCCTCGCCAAGCATGCGGAAGATCTCTTTGCGCAGGTCGGCGGCAATCGGGGCATTGGAGTCAGCGATGTCCTGGTTCTGGCACTTCGGGCAACGCAGCTCCTTGGTCAACTCGCGAAAACGCTCGCGATCACCTTCCTTGGCGAACTCGTAAGTGTCGATGGCAGCGTGGGCCACGCCGGCCAGGCTCAAGCCCAGGACAACGGCGGCAATCCAGCGCTTCATGGCTTCGCCTCGTCGACCAGCGCCTGGTACTTGGCCGCCAGTTTCTCGCGCCAGACCTGCTCGTCGATCACCCCTACGAATTTGTCGCGGATGATGCCCTTGGCGTCGATGAAGAAGGTTTCCGGGGCGCCGTACACACCGAGGTTCAGGCCCAGGGTGCCGGCGTCGTCGCGAATATCCAGCTGATACGGATTATGGAAATCCGCCAGCCATTTCAAGGCGTCGGCATTGATGTCCTTGTAGTTGATGCCGTGGATCACCACGCCCTTCTCGGCCAGTTTGTTCAACACCGGGTGCTCGATCCGGCAGGAAATGCACCAGGTGCCCCAGACGTTGACCAATGCCGGTTTGCCGAGGATGTCGGCGCGGGTCAGGGTCTTGTCGCCCTGCACCGCTGGCAGGGAAAACTCCGGGAAGGGTTTGCCGATCATCGCCGAGGGCAACTCGGCCGGGTCCAGGTACAGACCGCGATACAGGAAAACAGCCACCACTAGGAAAATCGCCAGTGGCAACAACATCAACCAACGCTTCATGCAGTCGCTCCCGTCATGCCCAGTGCTTCCCGCACACGGCTTTTCACCTTGACCCGATAACGCCGGTCCAGCGCTGCCAGCAACCCGCCCAGACCTGTGAGCAAACCACCGAACCAGATCCAGCGCACGAACGGCTTGACGTGCACACGTACTGCCCAGGCGCCATCCCCCAGGGGCTCGCCGAGTGCGACGTAGAGGTCACGGGTGAAACCGGCGTCGATCCCGGCTTCGGTCATCACCGAATTCTGTACGGTGTAGAGACGTTTTTCCGGGTGCAGGACACTGACTTCCTTGCCGTCCTTGATCACCCGCACGGTACCCTTGTCGGAGGTGAAGTTCGGGCCTTCGAAATGTTTGGCACCTTCGAAGATGAATTGATAACCGCCCAGGGCCATGGACTCGCCCGGCGCCAGGCGCAGGTCGCGCTCGGCACTGTTCTGGCTCGACAACACCACGCCGAGGGCGCAGACGGCGATGCCCAGGTGTGCAACCTGCATGCCCCAGTAGCTGCGGGTCAGGGTCGGCAGGCCTTTGATCAGGCCTTTGTGGCGAGTCTTGTCGAAAATGTCACGCACACCGGCCAACAACACCCAGGCCGCGAGCATGAAGGTCGCCAGCACCGCCCAGTTGAAATCGCCATAAGCCACGCCCGCCACCACCGCCAGCGCGGCGCTGCCGAGTAGTACCGGGGTGAGCATGCCCAGCAGCCATTTCACCGGGGTGTCTTTCCAGCGCACGATCACGCCGACCGCCATCACCAGCATCAACAAGGCCATCAATGGAATGAACAGCGCATTGAAGTACGGCGGGCCGACCGACAGCTTGGCACCGGTCATGGCATCGAGAATCAACGGATACAAGGTGCCCAGCAGGATCATCGAAGCGGCCACCACCAACACCAGGTTGTTGCCCAGCAACAGGGTTTCCCGGGACCAGAGGTTGAAGCCGACCTGGCTCTTGACCACCGGTGCGCGCAAGGCGAACAGCGTCAGCGAACCACCGACCACGAACAGCAGGAAGATCAGGATGAACACGCCGCGCTCGGGGTCCGAGGCAAAGGCGTGCACCGAGGTCAGTACGCCGGAACGCACGAGGAAAGTGCCCAGCAGGCTCAACGAAAAGGCGGCGATGGCCAGCAACACGGTCCAGCTCTTGAACACACCACGCTTTTCCGTGACGGCCAGCGAGTGAATCAGCGCGGTGCCCACCAGCCAGGGCATGAACGAGGCGTTTTCCACCGGGTCCCAGAACCACCAGCCGCCCCAGCCGAGTTCATAGTAGGCCCACCAGGAACCGAGGGTGATGCCGATACCGAGAAATGCCCAGGCGACGATGGTCCATGGCCGCGACCAACGCGCCCAAGCGGCGTCCAGGCGACCGCCCATCAGCGCGGCGATAGCGAAGGCGAAGGCCACCGAGAAGCCGACGTAGCCCATGTACAGCATCGGCGGGTGCACGATCAGGCCGATATCTTGCAGCAACGGGTTGAGGTCGGCACCGTCGCCAGGCACTTGCGGCAGGATGCGCTTGAACGGGTTCGAGGTGAGGATCAGGAACAGCAGGAAACCGGTGCTGATCATGCCCATCACTGCCAGCACCCGTGCCAGCATTACTTGCGGCAACTGTCGGGAGAACACCGACACGGCGAACGTCCAGCCGCCGAGGATCAACGCCCACAACAGCAACGAACCTTCGTGCGCGCCCCATACGGCGCTGAACTTATAGTACCAGGGCAAGGCACTGTTGGAGTTGTTGGCGACATAAGCGACGGAAAAATCGTCGGCCATGAACGCATAGGTCAAGCAGCCGAAAGCGAACAGCAGAAAGGCGAACTGCCCCCATGCCGCCGGCTGGGCCAGGCTCATCCAGAATCGGTCACCGCGCCAGGCGCCGACCAATGGCACGACGGCCTGAACCAGCGCAAAGCACAGGGCCAGGATCATCGCCAAATGACCCAGTTCGGGAATGAAGATGCCGGAAGTCATGGATCAACCCTCCTTAGCGGGTGTTGGGGCGGATTGACCACTGTCTTTCAAGGCCTTGGTCACTTCCGGCGGCATGTACTTTTCATCGTGCTTGGCCAGCACTTCATCGGCCACCACCACGCCTTCGGCATTGAGCTTGCCCAGGGCGACGATGCCCTGCCCTTCGCGGAACAGGTCCGGAAGGATGCCGCGATAGCTGATGGTCACGGATTTGTTGAAGTCGGTGACGACGAACTTCACGTCCAGCGAATCGCCGGAGCGCTGCAGGGAACCGGCCTCGACCATGCCGCCCGCGCGGATGCGCGTGTCCTGCGGGGCTTCGCCGTTGGCGATCTGGGTCGGTGTGTAAAACAGGTTGATGTTCTGCTGCAGGGCGCTGAGGGCCAGGCCCACGGCGGCGCCGACCCCAACCAGGATCGCCAGAATGATGATAAGACGCTTTTTACGCAGCGGATTCACTTGCCGTTCTCCCGGCGCAGACGGCGCGCCTCTTGTTGCAGATACCGCTTGCGGGCCAGGATCGGCGCCGCCACGTTGAGGGCCAGCACTGCCAGGCAAATGCCATAGGCCGACCAGACATACAGGCCGTGATGGCCCATGGCGAGGAAGTCGCCGAATGAAGCAAAACTCATCGAGCAACCTCCAGGCTGTTTTCAACTTCGGCCTTGACCCAACTGGCCCGGGCTTCGCGCTTGAGCACCTCAAGGCGCATGCGCAGCAGCAATACCGCGCCGAAGAAACAATAGAAACCCAGCGCCGTCAGCAGCAACGGCAGCCACATCTCGGCGGGCATCGCCGGTTTTTCCGTGAGCGTGAAGGTTGCGCCCTGATGCAGGGTGTTCCACCACTCCACCGAGTACTTGATGATCGGGATGTTGATCACGCCGACGATGGCCAGCACCGCACAGGCCTTGGCCGCACTGTCACGATTGCTGATGGCGTTGCCCAGCGCAATAAGACCGAAGTACAGGAACAAAAGAATCAGCATGGACGTCAGTCGTGCATCCCAGACCCACCACGAGCCCCAGGTCGGCTTGCCCCAGATCGCCCCGGTGACCAGCGCCACGGCGGTCATCCAGGCACCGATGGGCGCCGCACACTGCAAGGCGACGTCGGCCAGCTTCATCTTCCACACCAGCCCGACGACGCCACACACTGCCAGCATCACGTAGATGGACTGTGCCAGCATGGCGGCCGGAACGTGGATGTAGATGATGCGAAAGCTATTGCCCTGCTGGTAGTCCGGCGGCGCGAAGGCCAGGCCCCAGACCACGCCAACGCCGATCAGCAGCAACGCCGCAATGCTCAGCCATGGCAGCATTCTGCCGCTGATGCCGTAAAACCATTTGGGCGAGCCGAGCTTATGAAACCACGTCCAGTTCATTGCTGTTTCCATCACGGTTGCTGCTCGCTATCACGAGACAGCCAAAGGGTCTTTACTGGTCAAATTTTGACCAGACCTCATTATTCGCCGACGCTGATCTTCAGGCCAGCGGCTATTGCAAAGGGTGTCAGGGTTATCGCCAGGGCGGTCAGGCTCCCAAGCCACAACAGATAACCGGTCGCCGGCATGCCCTGCAAGGCTGCCTGCAAGGCGCCACTGCCAAGAATCAACACCGGGATGTACAACGGCAGGATCAGCAACGCCAGCAACAGCCCGCCACGCTTCAAACCTACCGTCAACGCCGCGCCCACCGCACCGAGCAGGCTCAGTACCGGTGTACCCAGCAATAAAGAAAGCAGCAACACCGGCAGACAGGCGGCAGGCAACCCGAGCATCAACGCCAGCAAAGGCGCGAGCAAAACCAGTGCCAGGCCGGAAAACGCCCAGTGTGCCAGTACCTTGGCCAAAACCAGAAGAGCCAGGGGGTGCGGCGAAAGGACCCACTGTTCCAGCGATCCGTCCTCGAAATCACTGCGGAAAAGCCCGTCCAGCGAGAGCAGGACCGATAAAAGGGCCGCCACCCAGACCAGCCCCGGAGACAAGGTTTGCAACAATTGAGACTCGGGACCGACCGCGAGCGGGAACAGCGAAACGACGATGGCGAAGAACACCAGCGGGTTGGCCAGTTCAGCCGGACGGCGGAACAACAGACGGGCTTCGCGGGCAACCAACAGGCCAAAAACACTCATACGGCCCAGTTCCCCAGATCAATGTCGCGGTACGCGGCCGGCACGCGGCTCAGCGTGTGGTGAGTGGTAAAGACAACCATGCCACCGCGCTCGCAGTGGCCTGCCAAGTGTTCTTCGAGCTGCGCCACGCCTTGCTTGTCGAGGGCGGTAAAGGGCTCATCGAGTATCCACAACGGTGGGCTGTCCAGATAAAGCCGCGCCAGCGCCACTCGGCGCTGTTGACCCGCGGACAGCGTATGGCAGGGAACATCCTCGAAACCGCGCAGCCCGACTGCGGCCAAAGCCTGCCAGATTGCCTCATGGGAAGCCGGTTGATGCAGGGCACACAGCCAGCTCAGGTTCTCTTGCGCAGTCAGCAAATCCTTGATGCCAGCGGCATGGCCGATCCACAAGAGATTGCGTGCAAGTTCTGTGCGTTGCTCGCTCAGCGGCTGACCGTTAAGCAGTACTTGACCGGCGGTCGGGTGCATCAGGCCGGACAACAGGCGCAACAGGCTGGTCTTGCCACTGCCGTTGGGGCCGCTGATTTGTACCATTTCGCCACTGGCCATTCTCAAATCGAGATTTTCGAAGAGCAGCCGAAGGTCTCGCTCACAAGCAAGGGCAACGGTTTGCAAGACTGGACTGGTCAAGGGTTCACGGGCCTTATACGGTTCAAGTCGGCGCTGGCGCGGCCGTTAAAGAGATGCAGAATAAAGGTATTGGCGGCCCGGACGAGAGAGCTGCGTCAATTAACTGGGAAATTTTCCGCATTCTGTATACAACGGGGCGGCATTATACATGCCATTTCCTACTCTCAAGCGTGCAATTTCCCAAGGTTGTGACCGCGTATGACAGGCGAAATGAACATCCTCCCCCTACCGCAGGCCACCGCGACGACCCCGCGTGCGCCAGCGGTCAGTGGCGAGTTGCTCAAGCTGCTGACGCCGATGGAGGGCCTGATCAGCGCAGGCCAGACCGCCAAAGCTGAAGTGCTGTCGCTCAAACAGGCGGATCAGGCCTTTCAATTGCTGCTCAAGCTCACTCTCGAGAGCGGCCGGCAGACCACGCTCCAGGCCATCAGCAATCAACCCCTGGCCCAAGGCAGCAGCATCGCGGTTACCCAGCCTTCGGCGGGCAACCTGGCGGTCACCGTGCAGCAAGCTATCGCCGCCAGCGTCGCCACCCTCACCCGTATCGACACTGCGAAAATGCCGGTGGGCACCCTGCTGCAGGGTAAGGTGCTGACCTCCCAGGTGTTGCCGACTGTACCGGGGCAAGCCACGGTGTTTCGCTCGATGGTCAGCCTGCTCAATACAGCGCTGAGCGGCAGCACCCTCAGCATCGACAGCTCGCAACCGTTGCGCATCGGCACGTTGCTCAGCGCACAGGTACAGGATGGCCAGACCCTCAAGTTCGTGCCCTTGAGCAGCCGCCAGGAGCAACTGGCCGTGACCCAGCAATTGCTCAGCCAACAAAGCCGCCAGGGTTCGCTGGATAGTTTGCTCAAACAGCTGCAAAACCTGCCAGCCTCGACGCAGACTTCAAGCGAGCTGCGCACGGCCGTGGACAGATTGCTCGCCGGGCTGCCGGACATCCAGCAATTGAGCAGCGCCAAAGGCCTGGCCCAGGCGCTGGCCAGCAGCGGAGCCTTCCTGGAGTCGAAATTGCTGGGCGGCCAGAACCTGGCGCCTGACATAAAAGGCGACCTGCTCAAACTGATCGGCCAGTTGTCATCCGGGCTGCCGGCCAGCACCCAGCTCAGTGCGATCATGGCCGCCAACACCCTGGCCCAGGCCATGCCGAGTTTCGTGCGCAATGCCCTGGGCATGCTCGGCCAGGTCAGCGCCAAGCCGTCGCCGACTGGTTTTCCGTTGCCTGAGCGGCTGTTGCAAAGCGCCGACGGCGAAGACGACCTGGAGCATCTGTTGCGCCTGGCCGCTGCGGCGGTCTCACGCCTGCAAAGCCACCAACTGTCGAGCCTTGAGCAGTCCGGCGTCACACCGGATGGGCGATTGATGAGTACCTGGCAGTTGGAGATTCCGATGCGCAACCTGCAGGACATCGTGCCGTTGCAGGTCAAGTTCCAGCGCGAGGAGGCCCCCGAAAGAGAACAACCCAAGGAACGCCAGGAGGAACGAGCGCCCAAGCAACAACTGTGGCGCATCGAACTGGCGTTCGACATGGAACCGCTCGGGCCGTTGCAGGTTCAGGCACAACTGATCCAGGGCAGCCTCAGCAGCCAGCTCTGGGCCGAACGCGCCTACACCGCCAGCCTGATTGAAAGCAACCTGGCGGCATTGCGCCCGCGAATGCTGGCCGCCGGGCTGAACGTCGGCGATCTCGACTGCCACCTCGGCAAACCACCCCAAGGTCCGCAAACCCGTCTCGAACAACGCTGGGTCGACGAAAACGCATGAAAAACCCCAACGCTCCCCGCCAGGCCATCGCCCTCAAGTACGACGGCACCCACGCCCCTACCCTCTCGGCCAAGGGCGACGAAGAACTGGCGGAAGAAATCCTGCGCATCGCTCGCGACTGCGAAGTGCCGATCTATGAGAACGCCGAACTGGTGAGCCTGCTGGCGCGGATGGAGTTGGGGGACAGTATTCCGCAGGAGCTTTATCTGACGGTTGCCGAGATCATTGCGTTTGCGTGGAATTTGAAGGGTAAGTTTCCGGTGGGGCAGGATCCAGTTGCTGAAGTAGCGGAAAAGGATGTAACGGACTGCGGGAGCTACCAATCAAATAAGTGATTGCCATAGAGTTATCCAATCATAAATACATTTATTATTTTATTGTAATTAAATAGCGAATAAATCATCCTTCGGTAGCAGCGAACCTGCTTATGCTAAATATTGACACCTCTTCTTCAAGCCGCCCATCCAATGCAGCTCTCGCAAGCACCTCTCCCAACCCAGTTGCAAACTTGAACCCATGCCCAGAGCATGCCGAAACATAAAACACACCAGGTAAATCAACTGACTCCCCCAGTATAAAAGAACCATCCGGAGTCATTGTATAAATACATTTTTTTGATGCGTACGGAATTGGATTCAAACCAGGAAATATCCGCATTACACAAGAAGAAATTTGGTCGATAGCTCTGCCTTCCACAGGCTGGCCGTGCGACAAACAATCAAATGGTGTTTGCTGGTAATTATGAAATCCAATCTTGACCCCTGGTTCCTCACTACTGATTTCAGGTGTACCATAAAGTAAACGCCCATCTGACATCTGATACAAAAAAGCGGGAAAGTTTTTTAAAAAATCCAAACCTCTCCGCGACTTAGGTTTAAACCAGTAAACAGGCACACTTTGAGAGCGCACCAAACCTGAGAGATCATCAACAAGCATCTTACCTATCGCAGCCCCCGTCGACAAAATCACTCGCGCCGTATGAATAAGTTCGCCGCCACTCAATTGAACAGCTAAACCTTGCGAAGTTTTCAGTATACTTTCCACCGAAGTACCGAACCGAGCCTCAGCACCGTTCCTGACAGCCAAGTTGACCATGTGCAATTTTGAGTCATCTGCTGCAATAGTGTATGCCCCCTTTTCATATACAGCTTCCATGTCTTCCAGAACATGAAAAGCACGAAACGACTCAGCAATTTCAGTCGCAGACAAAAGCGTGTGTTTGATTCCCCCCTGCAGCGCGGTTGCGACACTTTTTGGAACAACTCCCGAGTCCACCGGCCCGACAAATAGCCCCCCAGTAGGAAAAACAAGACGTCTACTACATGACCTGTCTAACTCTTGCCATAGGTTATCTGACTGAGAAAGCAAGGGGAGATATGACGTACCCTCCCAGTAAGCACGCCTAAAAATTCGGGACCCCCCATGTGATGATCCAAATAAATTTATAGGCGCTGCTGAATCAACGCCTAGCACATCGACTTTCGAGCACGAAAGCCTCCAAAGCGATGCACTTCCTACAACACCTAACCCAATCACAACCACACTGTATCTACGCCCCATACTGCCCCCGTTTTCGCGAAAACCTGTTTTTTACAAACGGCTCAAGCACTACCAAAGCCAATCCACTAATGACGACCAATAGCACACATAAAACAGCCGTTGAAAATTCTTGCCTGTAAATTACTGCCGCAACAAAAAACTGCGTGACCGGCAATACAAACTGCAACAACCCCATAGAAGTCATAGTAAGACGCTTAGCTGAAAGCGAAAACAAAGCCAAAGGAACAATTGACACTACACCACAGCTAAACACCAGTATCGTACGCTCCAGCCCAAAATCCTCAGGAATCGCCATACTTAAATCTGAGTAAAGTAAAATCAACGTGTAAAAAAAGGCAAGCACAGAAGACTCCAAGAACAAACCGTTAAAAACGTTCAGCGATGTCATTTTTTTCAGGCATGAGTAACCCCCCCAAGACATGCCGATAGTCAAGTAAACCTTCACGACGAGCTCATCATTCAAAACCAATAGCCAAAGCACACTAATTACCATAATCACCACAGCCACCACTTTACATATTGTGACCGGCTCTTTATACAGGACAACACCTGCTGCAATACTTATAATGGGTGCAACTAAGTAACCAAAGCTGCTTTCCAGGACGCGACCATGGATAGAGGCCCAGATAAACACTCCCCAATTAACGGCTAATAACAGGGCCGCAAGAGCATGTACAAACAATAGCCTGATGTTAAGCTGAGCAAAAAACCTCCCCACCCCTTTACAAGCGCACAAAATTAGAAAAACCGTCAACAGAGACAAATATACCCTATAAGCAACCAATTCTACTGCGCTCAAAGACCCGATATATCTCCAAAAAACAGAAGAGAACCCCAACAGCACATTTGCAAGAACGCCACTGAGGGATCCGATAAAAAAATACCGCTGCTTGCTTGAGGGCAACATACGGCTATCTCTTCCACAAAGTTAGCTCAACTATTTCATAACACCAGATTATCTGACCATTCTCCTGCCTACTGCAGTACGCGTCGCCCTCCCTTGTCCAGCTCAATATCTCTTCGATCAGATGATCCTGTATCCTCGCCCACTTCTCAGAATACAGTAGCAAAGGAAGGTCATGTCGCTCTAGAAGCCTGCAGTTAATTACATATCTCTCTTCGTGCAAGTCTCGTAGCCTCCTCATAACCTGTCGAATCCCGACCAGTGAGTTAAGGCCTAGCAAGACCTTTCCACCATCAATTAAATGTTTCGGCAACGATTCAAAAAACCTCTCCAAGGTTCTATCCCCATAAAACATAGAATCAATAGCGAGTCCCTCCCCGTTAGACCTATCGAGCACCTCAAGGAACGAATCGGAAGGCGTTCTCCAGCCAGGAGGATTAAACAAAATCAAATCGTATTTCTCTGGAACCTCTGGAAGTCCTTGAAAAAGGTCGCCACAAGCAAACTCAATGGTATTGACGCCAAAGTTGTGAAACTCGTTTTTCTTTGCCGCTGCAACCGCCTCTCTGGATATATCAGACCCAGTAACGGATATAGCACCCATACTTTTTAGCAACAATGAATGCACACCACTCCCGGTTCCAAGATCCAAAAACCTGAACCCCTTACACTCTTCAGTAACATAGCGCGCTATCAGCGACCCAAAGGCTTCTCCCGCGAGACTCACTTTAAAAACTGCGGGATCATCAATAAGTTCAATACAGTGCCCTAATCCAAAATAGACGCTATATAAGTCACCCTTCACCCTGGATTCATTGAGACAATCAAAGTGAACTTTAGTCGACCTGTCTACGCTCATTACGATTCTCCGAAAGAAAATACGCTTCCAATTCTTTTGAACGCTCCGCAGCGGCAGTTAGAGCAGATAACATAACGCCATTGAAGTCATGCTGATCGAACAACTGTACTGCTCGTTCGGTTGTACCGCCTTTGGTTTGCACCTCCTCACACAATTGCATCGGCGTTTTTCTGGTTGATTTCAAAAGCAAGGAGGTTCCGTATAACAACTGCGTAGAAACTTCCCAAGCGACCTTGGAGTCAAACCCTTCGCTCTCTGCGTATAACAGTAACGCATTGACAAAATACGCGACCAATGCGGGGCCACCTCCTGCGAGCGCTGTACCTGAATCAAGCTGCCACTCATTATCAACTTGCATGCAAATGCCAATCGTGCCGAAAATTTTTTCTGCGACAGTTATCAAATCACTGTCGGCACTTTCTTGGACATAGTAAAAAGTAACGCCTTCCTGCACCTCTGACGGAGTATTTGGAATCGAACGAACTATCCGCGTATGACCTAGGGTACGGCAAAGCGAATTAGTAGTGATGCCAGCCATGACGGAGATGACCGGTCCACGGTGAGAAAGCAATAATTGATTGTCGCGAACCACGCTCTGAAATTGCTGGGGTGGGACAGCTAAAATAACAACATCGTCATCATCAATACTTTCAATTCGCTTACTTACCTCAACCCCGCAGGAAGCCAGATAGGCTGCTCGATCAGCACAAACTTCAATCGGCTTTAAATGGCAATCAATAATGCTCCGTCTTAGCCCGAACAAAATTGCCCGTCCCATTTGACCAACACCTATAATATGAATATTGTTCACGAAACCGTCCTCTTGTACGTTAATTGCGCAGCACTCAACCCCCTAAGACTTGATAAAACAATATCCACCTGCAGAACAAACTTAATGACTGACGCTCAAACCTGTCAATGCAAAAGCCACAACCAAACAAAATTCAACACACTCAGACCGTTCAAAAACAGGCAAGCCTGTAGGAAACCTCGTACATTACTGTGTAGGACTCAAATTGACCGCAACAGTCTAAATAGATCTTCTTAAGAGTAGGACTTAACTTACTTAATGAGAATGAAACATGAATCATTCCGTAACACTTACAAAAGCCAACTCCCCCATCCGATTGTCAGGCGACCACTGTCTCAATTACCAACCGCCTCAATGCAAACCCGTCTCGAACAACGCTGGGTCGACGAAAACGCATGAAAACCCCCAACGCTCCCCGCCAGGCCATCGCCCTCAAGTACGACGGCACCCACGCCCCTACCCTCTCGGCCAAGGGCGACGAAGAACTGGCGGAAGAAATCCTGCGCATCGCTCGCGACTGCGAAGTGCCGATCTATGAGAATGCCGAACTGGTGAGCCTGCTGGCGCGGATGGAGTTGGGGGACAGTATTCCGCAGGAGCTTTATCTGACGGTTGCCGAGATCATTGCGTTTGCGTGGAATTTGAAGGGTAAGTTTCCGGCGGAGCAGGACCCGGATGGAGGGATAGTGGAACGCGATATAACTGAGCGGGGGGATAATTATTAAAACGACAACGTGTTGGCTGCCACTCATTTGAAGTGACAGCCATCGTGACAACTTTGAGCAATACCTCAATCAGGCATCGCTAACACTTACTTCCGGCCTAATATCACCCGCAATTTTTCTACCTTGCATTGTGTAGATATTAAAAGAAATACGCACCCCAACAAGTGGCAACAGATATTCCATGCCCATTAAGTCACGCCCGCGCAGTTCACAGAGAGCACCATTAAATGGGGCCCGAACTGTTCCTTTCGCGCCGGCCGTTATGGTCAAATGCGGATATTCCAACTCAAAAGTCTCGATACATCCTGTATAACGAGATAGTTCCTGCTCCATGCTATATAATCCTTAAAATAGAAATCAATAAATTAGTTATCGAACCGACTATATAAGTTCGACGACAAAATTAAGACTTCTGATAAAACAGCGCAACTATCAAAAGTAACGTAATAGCCAATAGCTACGACCGGACATCAAGCCATTGATAAGTCCAACCCCGAGTGCAGACCACGCCACCGCCGTGGTTTCATTGGCTCGCTCGGTATGCATTGCCTCCTGGCAGCCACTGTAGTAACGCCAGGCAAAGAAACACTAATACACAATCAACACCTTGATCGTGCCTCCCAGCACCAAACCCTCCCTTGAGTTCCCCACTGTGATTCGGGTAGAAACGCTTTGCCACCTACCCACCCTGAATTTATGCCGAGCACATACACCGAGAGCGGTATTGCAACGCCTTTGGAGTGATTGAGCGAGGCCAGGGAAATCACCACGAATATCGCTGGCATGATTCGCAATGACTTTTTCGATACCTTACTCTTGAAACAGGCAATGACATGGAAGACTGTTGAGGGTTGTAGAACGCCATCGTAGGAATACCGCCCGGACCAAGCCCCTGGCGCTGCGCGTCACACCCTGGAAGCGGAACGCGGAGCGTCCCTGGAGGCATTCCCACGCAGAGCGTGGGAATGATCCGGGTGTACGCTCAGTTCTTATGCACCTTGCTCATCAACTCCGCCTCGGCCTGGGTCAGGCCACAAGACTGGGTCAGTTCGTCGACACTGGCACCCATACCGACCAGCTTCGCCGCCTGGTCAAACGACAGGCTCTTGGGATCGCGCTGTTCCAGTCGGGTGAGTTTGTCCGGCAATGGCGCGACGAGCGTGCGCAATTCATGCAGCTCTTCGCCCATGCGCACATTGCCATCCTGATAGTTGTCGACGCGCCTGCCCAGGTCCTTGATGCGCTGGTCACGCTGCGCATCGCCCTGGGCCTGTTGCGCGGCGATCAGCTTTTGCCCACGGATGTAGGACAAGAACATTGCCAGCGTGCCTGCCCAGAACAGGAACAGGACAATCACCGCCACCTCTAGAATCAATCAGATACTCTCCAGTTCCGACCATTCTTCTTCGCTCATCATCTTGTCGAGTTCGACCAGGATCAGCAGTTCGTTGTTCTTGTTGCACACGCCTTGAATGAACTTGGCGGACTCTTCGTTACCGACGTTCGGCGCTGTCTCGATTTCCGACTGACGCAGGTAAACCACTTCGGCCACGCTGTCGACCATGATCCCCACCACTTGCTTGTCGGCTTCGATGATGACGATGCGGGTGTTGTCGCTGATTTCGGCATTCATCAGGCCGAAGCGCTGGCGGGTGTCGATCACGGTGACCACGTTGCCGCGCAGGTTGATGATGCCCAGCACATAGCTCGGAGCGCCCGGTACCGGGGCGATTTCGGTGTAGCGCAGGACTTCCTGGACGCGCATCACGTTGATGCCGTAGGTTTCGTTGTCCAGCTTGAAGGTGACCCATTGCAGGATCGGATCTTCGGAACCCTTTGCCGCCGTCGCCTTGTCATTCATACCCTGATCCCCTCAAGAAACCGCCCTGGCGGTATTGTTCTGTTATGTAGGTTTATGCGGCGGCTTGGTGCCACCCATGTGCCGGGCTCCACCGCTGGCAATCAATTCGGCCAGTTCGGAAACATCGAGCAATGCACACATGTGTTCAATCACCGTGCCCGCCAGCCATGGCCGCTGGCCACGGTGACTGCGCCATTTGATTTCGTTCGGGTCCAGGCGCAACGAGCGACTGACCTGATGCACCGCCAGCCCCCACTCATAGCCCTGGACGGAAATCACGTATTGCAGGCCCTGCTTGAAGTCCTCGCGGTAGCGGTCGGGCATGACCCAACGGGCCGTGTCCAGCACCTTCAGGTTGCCTGCCTGGCTCGGCAGGATGCCGAGGAACCACTCCGGCTGGCCGAACAGCGACGTCAGTTCATGACCGGACAGTGGATAGATCGAACCCAGGCACACCAGGGGCACTGCCAGGGTCAACCCAGCGACATCGAACAACAGGCATTCGAAGGGCTCGGCCGCCCAGGCCGGACGACCGTTGGTTTCTGCCGGTGGCGGCGTGTTGGCGGGTGGCAGATGGACTTCGACCACGGGTGGTACCAGCACCTGCTGCACTTCGACAGGGACAGGAACCAAAATTTCTGGTTCGTCCATGGCCGGCGGCGCCAAGGCTTGCAGCAAGGGCGCGATAGTCGAGACCGGTGCCAGAACGGGGGCCGGGCTGTCCACCACGGCGACGGGTGCCTGCGCAATCGGCGCTACCACCTTTGAGGTAGCCACTACGGCATCGCGAGCTTGTTCTTCAAGCACCGCGGCCTGGAATTCATCCAGCGCGGCTTCAACCTCGACCACCTCGGGAGGGGCTTCGAAGGGCGGCGCAAGTTCCTCAGTAATGTCTTGCAGCAGGCTGTCCAGATAAGACTGCAGCGCCAGTTGCGGGCGCGATGTGATCTTCAATGGCCGGTTCATGGGCGCGCACCTGTAGGAGCTGCCGCAGGCTGCGATCTTTTAGCGATTTCAGACGCGCCGCAAAGCCAGATCAAAAGATCGCAGCCTGCGGCAGCTCCTACAGGGATCGGTGTCATTTTATGCCACCTGCGCGACGAGTTGGGCCGCCAGCAGATGCTTGAGCAGCGCGCGGTAGGCAACGACGCCACGGCTCTTGCCGTCGAATTGCGAAGGCGTCAGCCCCGCCCGACTGGCATCGCGCAGGCGTGTGTCGACCGGGATGTAGCCCTGCCAGATCTCTTCTGGAAACTTATCGCGCAACACCCGCAGCGTACCGAGGGACGCCTGGGTGCGGCGATCGAACAGGGTCGGCACGATGGTGAACGGCAAGGCCTGCTTGCGCGAACGATTGATCATCGCCAGGGTGTTGACCATGCGCTCCAGGCCTTTGACCGCCAGGTGTTCGGTCTGCACCGGAATCACCAGTTGCTGGCTCGCCGCCAAGGCATTGACCATCAGCACCCCGAGTAGTGGCGGGCTGTCGATCACGGCGTAATCGAAGTCCTGCCATAACTGCGCCAGGCTCTTGGCGATCACCAGGCCCAGGCCACTCTGGCCCGGCGACTGGCGTTCAAGGGTGGCCAGCGCGGTACTCGATGGCAACAACGAAATGGACTCGTGACTGGTGGACAGCAACAACTGACCGGGCAGGCCCTGGGGCACGCTGCCTTTATGCAGGAACAGGTCGTAGTTGCTGTGTTCCAGGCTGTCGGGGTCGTAACCGAAATAGCTGGTCATAGAGCCGTGGGGGTCGAGGTCGACCACGACCACGCGCTTGCCCGCCTCGGCCAGTAACCCGGCTAGAGCGATGGAGGAAGTGGTTTTACCGACACCACCCTTTTGATTGGCGACTGCCCAGACTCTCATTCGATTGTTCCTCCCGCCCGAACGGATCGACCGGGAATTAGCTCAACGTGTTAATGCGGGTGACGGAGAATTGACGGCGTTCTCTCGTACCGGCGACATGACCTTGGTCGGTGCAGTTTGTGTGCCAGCACGCTTCAACGCGGCATCCGGTTGTGCATTGGCCGCTCCGGTTGCCGTGAGGCTGCGACGTATGTCCAGGTTGCGTGACACCACCAGCACCACGCGACGGTTGCGCGCGCGGCCCTCGGCCGTGGCGTTATTGGCCACTGGCTGGAACTCGCCATACCCCACCGATGCCAGGCGACCAGGGTTTACCCCTTGCATCGCCAGCATGCGCACGATGCTGGCCGAGCGCGCCGAAGACAGTTCCCAGTTGGTGGGATACTGCGCGGTCCGAATCGGTTGGTCGTCGGTGAAGCCCTCGACGTGGATCGGGTTGTCGAACGGCTTCAGGATCGCCGCTACCTTGTCGATGATGTTGAAGGCAATGTCACTGGGCATGGCATCGCCGCTGCCGAACAACAGGCTGGAATTGAGTTCGATCTCGACCCACAATTCGTTGCCGCGCACGGTCATTTGATTGGAGCTGATCAGGTCGCCAAAGGCCGCGCTGATGTCATCGGCAATGCTTTTAAGCGGATCGCTGGCACCCGAGACACCGGCATCGACCTGGTCGCTGTCCTTGACCAATGGCTTGGCCGGAGTCACGGTCTTCGGCCGCTCGTCACCGATGGGGATCGGCTTGAGCGCACGATCGCTATCGGTAAAGACGCCCACCAGCGCCTCGGAAATGACCTTGTACTTGCCTTCGTTGATCGACGAAATCGAGTACATCACCACGAAAAACGCGAAGAGCAAGGTGATGAAGTCGGCGTAGGAAACCAGCCAACGTTCATGATTTACATGTTCATCATGTTGACGACGACGAGCCATAGTCCATTACCCCCATCAATCCATGAAGCCCTGGAGCTTCAACTCGATAGAGCGCGGGTTTTCACCTTCGGCGATCGACAGGATTCCTTCCAGCAACATTTCGCGATAACGCGACTGGCGCAACGCGATGGACTTGAGCTTGGCGGCAATCGGCAGCAACACCAGGTTGGCACTGGCCACGCCATAGATGGTGGCGACGAAGGCCACGGCGATGCCATTGCCCAGCTGCGACGGATCGCCCAGGTTGCCCATGACGTGAATCAGGCCCATCACCGCACCGATGATGCCGATGGTCGGCGCATAACCGCCCATGCTTTCGAAGACCTTGGCGGCTTCGATGTCGCGGCTTTCCTGGGTGTAGAAGTCCACCTCCAGAATGCTGCGGATCGCTTCCGGCTCGGCGCCATCGACCAACAACTGCAGGCCTTTGCGCGAGTAGTTATCGGGTTCGGCATCGGCCACCCCTTCCAGCCCGAGCAGGCCTTCCTTGCGGGCGGTCAGGCTCCAGTTGACGACGCGATCGATGCCACCGGCCAGGTCGACCCGCGGAGGAAAGAGTATCCACGCCAGAATTTGCATGGCCCGCTTGAAGGCGCTCATGGGCGATTGCAACAACGCCGCGCCAATGGTACCGCCCAGCACGATCAACGCGGCCGGTCCGTTGGCCAGCGCACCGATATGCCCGCCTTCGAGGTAGTTGCCGCCAATGATGGCGACGAACGCCATGATGATGCCGATGAGACTTAAAACGTCCATCAGACGCAGGCCTCGACGATGTGCCGGCCGATGTCGTCCAGCGCATACACTGCGTCGGCCAGTTCGGCCTTGACGATGGCCATGGGCATGCCATAGATCACGCAGCTGGCTTCATCCTGGGCCCAGATCGAACTGCCGCTCTGCTTGAGCAGGCGCGCGCCTTCGCGACCGTCCGCGCCCATGCCGGTCAGTACCACCGCCAGAACTTTGTCGCCATAGGACTTGGCCGCCGAACCGAAGGTGATGTCCACGCACGGCTTGTAGTTCAAGCGCTCGTCGCCCGGGAGGATTTTCACCGCTCCCCGGCCGTCGATCATCATTTGCTTGCCACCAGGCGCCAACAACGCCAGGCCCGGACGCAGGATGTCGCCGTCCTCGGCTTCCTTGACGCTGATCCGGCAAAGCTTGTCCAGGCGTTCGGCGAACGCCTTGGTAAAGGCCGCCGGCATGTGCTGGACCAGCACGATCGGTGCGGGGAAGTTGGCTGGCAGCTGGGTCAATACCCGCTGCAAGGCCACCGGGCCGCCGGTGGACGTACCGATGGCCAGCAATTTGTAGGCTTTGCGTTTCGGCGCTGGCGACGACGGAGCCTGCGCAGGTGCACGGGCCGGGATCGGTGCGGGAGACGGGCGCACAAGCGCGCTGCTGCCATAACCGATGCTGCTCGATGGCGTTGGCGTTGGCGTTGGCACTGGAGTCGGTGCTACCACCGGCGCCGGCGCACTGTAGCTGCTGACACGACGATTACTGCGCGAGATGCTGAGAATCTTCTCGCACAGCAGTTGCTTGACCTTCTCGGGGTTGCGCGAGATGTCTTCGAAGTTCTTCGGCAGGAAGTCCACCGCGCCGGCATCCAGCGCGTCCAGGGTGACCCGGGCGCCTTCGTGGGTCAGCGACGAAAACATCAGGACCGGGGTCGGGCAGCGCTGCATGATATGCCGTACCGCGGTGATGCCGTCCATCATCGGCATCTCGTAGTCCATGGTGATCACGTCCGGCTTGAGGGCCAACGCCTGATCAATCGCCTCTTTGCCGTTGGTCGCCGTGCCGACGACCTGGATATTCGGATCCGCGGAAAGAATTTCCGAGACGCGGCGGCGGAAAAAACCCGAATCGTCCACCACCAGGACCTTGACTGCCATAAACACTCCATTAGACGCAGCGAGGCGTCAGTCGCCACCGCTGCGCCAGAATCAAATACGCCGTGCGGCGTAACGCTTGAGCATGCTCGGAACATCGAGAATCAGCGCGATGCGGCCGTCACCGGTAATGGTGGCGCCCGACATGCCCGGGGTTCCCTGGAGCATTTTGCCCAATGGCTTGATGACCACTTCTTCCTGGCCCACCAACTGGTCGACGACAAAGCCGATCCGCTGGGTGCCCACCGAAAGGATCACCACATGGCCTTCGCGCTGCTCTTCGTGAGCGGCGGAGCTGACCAGCCAGCGCTTGAGGTAGAACAACGGCAGTGCCTTGTCCCGCACGATCACCACTTCCTGGCCGTCCACCACGTTGGTGCGCGACAGGTCGAGGTGGAAAATCTCGTTGACGTTCACCAGCGGGAAGGCGAACGCCTGGTTGCCGAGCATGACCATGAGGGTTGGCATGATCGCCAGGGTCAGCGGCACCTTGATGACGATCTTCGATCCCTGGCCCTTGGCCGAGTAGATGTTGATCGAACCGTTGAGCTGGGAGATCTTGGTTTTCACCACGTCCATGCCCACGCCACGACCCGACACGTCGGAGATCTCGGTCTTGGTCGAGAAGCCCGGGGCGAAGATCAGGTTGTAGCACTCGGTATCGCTCAGGCGGTCGGCCGCGTCCTTGTCCATCACACCGCGTTTTACCGCGATGGCACGCAGGACGTTGGGGTCCATGCCTTTGCCGTCATCGGAAATCGACAACAGGATGTGATCGCCTTCCTGCTCGGCCGCCAGGATCACCTTGCCGCCACGGGCCTTGCCCGACGCTTCGCGCTCTTCCGGCGATTCGATGCCGTGGTCGACCGCGTTGCGCACCAGGTGGACCAGCGGGTCGGCCAGGGCTTCGACCAGGTTCTTGTCGAGGTCGGTGTCTTCGCCGACCAGTTCCAGGTTGATCTCTTTCTTGAGCTGGCGCGCCAGGTCGCGAACCAGGCGCGGGAAGCGTCCGAACACTTTCTTGATCGGCTGCATCCGGGTCTTCATGACCGCCGTCTGCAGGTCGGCCGTGACCACGTCGAGGTTCGACACGGCCTTGGACATGGCTTCGTCGGCACTGTTGGCGCCCAGGCGCACCAGGCGGTTACGCACCAGCACCAACTCGCCGACCATGTTCATGATCTCGTCGAGCCGTGCGGTATCGACCCGCACGGTGGTCTCGGCTTCACTGGCCGGTTTTTCCGCAGGCGGCGCGGCCGGAGTTCGGGCCGCGACTGGTGCTGCGGCTGCCGGCGCTTTGGCTTGCGGTTCGGGCGCCTTGGCAACGGGCTTGGGTGCGACAACCTTGGCGGTCGATGCCGCCACGGAGGCGTTCGAGCTGCTGGCCGTTGTCGCGGTGCCGACTTCGCTGAACTTGCCTTTGCCGTGCAATTCGTCGAGCAGTGCCTCGAATTCATGATCGCTGATCAGATCACTGCCGACCGCCGCTGCGGTTGGCGCTGCCGGTGCTGGAACAGAGGCAATGGCCGACTCCAGCGCCTCAACGGCAAAGTTACCCTTGCCATGCAGCTGGTCGAGCAAGGCCTCGAATTCTTCGTCGGTGATGTCGGAACTATCACCCGCCTCTTTCGCCGCTGACGGCTCTGACGGCGCGGCGGGTGCCGGGGCCACTGCATCGACGGCGAACTTGCCCTTGCCGTGCAGTTGATCGAGCAACGACTCGAACTCGGCGTCGGTGATTTCGTCGCTGGCAGGCACTTCGCTGGCGGGTGCTGGAACAACTGCCGGCGCCTCGGCCTGAGCCTTCACGGCGTTCAGCGAGTCCAGCAATTGTTCGAATTCGTTATCGGTGATATCGCCTGAATCGGCGGCAACCACAGGCGCTTCGACCTCTGGAGCAACAGGCGCAGCAGCCACTTCGTCAGCCGATTGCGGCTCGGCCAGACGCGCCAGTGCCGCCAGCAGCTCAGGTGTTGCAGCCGTGACCGGACTACGCTCGCGCACTTCGCTGAACATGCCGTTCACCGCATCCAGCGCTTCGAGGACCACGTCCATCAATTCCGAGTCGACGCGACGTTCGCCCTTGCGCAGGATGTCGAACACGTTCTCGGCGATGTGGCAGCACTCCACCAGCTCGTTGAGCTGGAGGAAGCCGGCGCCCCCTTTTACAGTGTGAAAACCGCGAAAAATTGCATTGAGCAAGTCCGCATCATCCGGACGGCTTTCCAGCTCGACCAGTTGCTCGGACAGTTGCTCTAGAATCTCGCCGGCCTCAACCAGGAAATCCTGAAGGATCTCTTCATCGGCGCCGAAGCTCATTAAGGGGGTGCTCCTACAGGTCTAAAAACCCAAAAAACCTGAACTTTAAAAACCCAGGCTGGATAGCAAATCGTCCACATCGTCCTGACCGGACATAACGTCTTCTCTTTTATCGGCATGAATCTGCGGACCTTCACCCTTGGAGAGATGTTTTTGTGGATCTTTTTCTGCAAGCATTGCCGCACGGTCATGTTCGATGCCCGCAAAGCGGTCCACCTGACTGGCCATCAGCACGAGCTTGAGCAGGTTGCTTTCCACTTCGGTGACCAGTTGGGTCACACGCTTGATCACCTGGCCGGTAAGGTCCTGGTAATCCTGGGCGAGCAGAATGTCGTTGAGGTTGCTGGACACGGCGCGATTGTCTGCGCTGCTGCGCGCCAGGAAACCATCGACGCGCCGGGCCAGTTCACGAAACTCTTCGGCCCCGACTTCGCGCCGCATGAACCGTCCCCAGTCGGCGCTCAAGCCCTGCGCCTCTTCAGCCAGGCCGTTGACCAATGGCGTGGCGTTTTCCACCAGGTCCATGGTGCGGTTGGCGGCGGCTTCCGTCAGTTTGACCACATACCCCAGGCGCTCGGTGGCGTCGGTGATCTGTGACACTTCCTCGGCTTGCGGCATGTGCGGGTCAATCTGGAAATTGACGATCGCGCTATGCAGCTCGCGGGTGAGCTTGCCCACTTCCTGATACAGGCCACGGTCACGGGTCTGGTTGAGCTCATGGATCAATTGCACAGCATCGCCGAACCTGCCCTTTTCAAGGCTCGCGACCAATTCAACGGCGTGTTTTTTCAGGGTCGATTCAAAATCGCCCTGGGATGACTCGTTATGCTCCATAGCTCCCCCGTGGCGCAGTTCAACCGATGCGTTCGAAAATCTTCTCGATTTTTTCTTTCAACGCCTGGGCCGTGAAGGGTTTGACCACATAGCCATTTACGCCGGCCTGGGCCGCTTCGATGATCTGCTCGCGCTTGGCTTCGGCAGTCACCATCAGCACTGGCAGGTGCTTGAGTTTTTCATCGGCGCGCACGTGACGCAGCAGATCGATACCGGTCATGCCAGGCATGTTCCAGTCCGTCACCAGAAAGTCGATGCTCCCGCTGTTGAGTACCGGAATGGCGGTAGTGCCATCGTCGGCCTCGACCGTGTTGGTGAACCCAAGGTCACGCAACAGGTTCTTGATGATCCGCCGCATCGTTGAGAAGTCATCAACGATGAGGATTTTCATGTTCTTGTCCAATTCGACCTCCAAGCAGACTAAAACGCGCCCAGCACCTGGACACGCCATTTCTATCAATCTGGCAAAACACTCGATGACTGTTTGGGATACAACGGATCGAGACCGGCGCGGTTCATCACCCCACCAGCCGCGTCGCAGTGCCCCCACACTGCCTTCAGCGCGCTCGCCACTCTCCCAGACGCCCCCGCAAACGGGCCGCGCACTGGCTGTGTAACTGGCTGACCCGGGATTCGCTGACCCCCAGGACTTCGCCGATTTCCTTGAGATTCAATTCTTCGTCGTAATACAACGCCAACACCAATCGCTCGCGCTCCGGCAAGTTGGCGATCGCGTCCGCCAGCGCCGCCTGGAAGCGTTCATCTTCCAGATCGCGAGACGGTTCCAGATGCGCACTGGCGCCATCCTCGTGCAGCCCTTCGTGTTCGCCGTCCTGCAACAGGTCGTCGAAACTGAACAGCCGACTGCCCAGGGTGTCGTTCAAAATCCCGTAGTAATCGTCAAGACTCAATTGGAGTTCGGCCGCAACTTCGTGATCTTTAGCGTCACGCCCGGTTTTAGCTTCAATCGAGCGAATCGCGTCGCTGACCATCCGCGTATTGCGGTGGACCGAACGAGGCGCCCAGTCGCCCTTGCGCACTTCATCGAGCATGGCGCCGCGGATGCGGATGCCCGCGTAGGTTTCGAAACTCGCGCCTTTGCTGGCGTCGTATTTGGTCGAGACTTCCAGCAGGCCGATCATCCCGGCCTGGATCAGGTCTTCGACCTGGACACTGGCCGGCAGTCGTGCAAGCAAGTGATAGGCAATGCGTTTAACCAGCGGCGCGTAACGCTCGATCAGCTCGTACTGCGCGTCACGCGCCGATGCCTTGTAGAGGTTGTAACCGCTTGCGGTCATAGCACGGGTCCTGCCGTCTGTTGCACGAGGCGCTCGACGAAGAATTCCAGGTGCCCGCGCGGGTTGGCGGGCAGTGGCCAGGTATCGACCTTCTGCGCGATCGCCTTGAATGCCAGCGAGCACTTGGAGCGCGGGAAGGCCTCGTAGACGGCGCGCTGCTTCTGCACGGCCTTGCGCACGCTTTCGTCGTACGGCACCGCACCGACATATTGCAAGGCGACGTCGAGGAAGCGGTCGGTGACCTTGGTCAACTTGGCGAACAGGTTGCGCCCTTCCTGGGGGCTCTGCGCCATGTTGGCCAGCACCCGGAAACGGTTCATGCCGTAATCGCGGTTGAGCAATTTGATCAACGCATAGGCGTCAGTGATCGAGGTCGGCTCGTCGCAGACCACCAGCAACACTTCCTGGGCCGCGCGCACGAAGCTGACCACCGACTCGCCAATACCTGCAGCGGTGTCGATCACCAGCACGTCGAGATTGTCGCCAATGTCGCTGAAGGCCTGGATCAGGCCAGCGTGCTGCGCCGGGCTCAAGTGAACCATGCTCTGGGTGCCGGACGCCGCCGGAACGATGCGGATGCCGCCGGGCCCCTGCAACAGCACGTCGCGCAATTCACAGCGGCCTTCAATCACGTCGGCCAGGGTACGTTTGGGTGTCAGCCCCAACAGAACGTCGACATTCGCCAGCCCAAGGTCAGCGTCCAGCAACATGACGCGCCGGCCAAGCTCAGCCAAAGCCAGGGACAAGTTCACTGACACGTTAGTTTTGCCGACGCCACCTTTGCCGCCGGTCACCGCGATCACCTGTACAGGATGCATGCTGCCCATGTTATTTCTTTACCTTGTTCTGCATAGACGGGGCCACATAACTGGCTGCGCGTTCACAACCGGAACAATGCATGGCAGGCCATCGATGTAGGGTACAAAAACTATTCATTGTTACCTCAGCCAACCTGCTTGGTCGGACTGTGGTAGATATCAGCGAACATGTCAGCCATGGCCTCTTCGCTGGGTTCTTCCTGCATTTGCACGCTGACGGCCCGACTGACCAGTTGATGACGACGCGGCAGATGCAGATCATCTGGAATCCGCGGGCCATCGGTCAGGTAGGCCACCGGCAATTCATGGCTGATCGCCAGACTCAACACTTCGCCCAGACTTGCCGTTTCATCCAGTTTAGTCAGGATGCAGCCAACGAGCCCGCAACGCTTGTAACTGTGATAAGCAGCGGTTAGAACCTGTTTCTGGCTGGTGGTTGCCAGGACCAGGTAATTTTTTGACTTGATGCCTCGACCGGCCAGGCTTTCGAGCTGCATGCGCAGGGCCGGGTCGCTGGCTTGCAGGCCGGCGGTATCGATCAGCACCACGCGCTTGCGCAACAAAGGGTCCAGCGCCTGGACCAATGACTGGTTCGGATCGACGTGGGTCACCGGCACATTGAGGATCCGCCCGAGGGTCTTGAGCTGCTCCTGGGCACCGATGCGAAAGCTGTCCATGCTCACCAGGGCAATGTTCTGCGCGCCGTACTTGAGCACGTAACGGGCCGCCAGCTTGGCCAGGGTGGTGGTCTTGCCCATGCCGGCCGGGCCGACCATGGCAATCACGCCGCCCTCTTCCAGCGGCTCCATTTCCGGCGTGACGATCATCCGCGCCAGGTGCGCCAGCAACATGCGCCAGGCCTGGCGAGGTTCTTCAATTTCGCTAACCAGCGCCAGCAGGTCCCGCGACAACGGGCCGGACAGGCCGATGCGCTGCAGGCGACGCCAAAGGTTCGCCTGGTCCGGGCGGCTGCCCTGCAGCTGGTTCCAGGCGAGGGAACCGAGTTGTACTTCCATCAGTTCGCGCAGGCTGTTGAGTTCCGAACGCATCGAGTCGAAGACCCGCGTATCGATAGTCGCCGCCGGGGCCGGTGTCGGCGCGGGACGGCGCGGCTCGGCCAGGGTCGGTTCGATCAGCGGCTCGGCAGCCGTCAGCGGCAGGCCGGCAAACAACTGGCGATTAGTGCTCTTGTCGCTATCGCCTTCGCCCTCGCCTCGCAGGCTCAATTCGGCCTGGGCGTTGACGATGCGCGACTGGGTCTTGCGCAGTTCGTCCTCGAGTTCCATGTTCGGAACGCGCGGGGCCAGCGCCGACAGTTGGTAATCCAGGGCAGCCGTAATCTCGACGCCACCGGCGATGCGGCGGTTGCCAATGATCGCGGCATCGGCGCCCAGCTCATCGCGAACCAGCTTCATGGCCTGACGCATATCGGCGGCGAAGAAACGCTTAACTTGCATGAATCACTACCTCAGCCGTTGGGCCCTACTGTCGCAACGATGGTCACTTGCTTGTTGTCAGGAATTTCCTGATAAGCCAACACATGCAAACCCGGGACTGCGAGCCGGCCAAATCGCGAGAGCATCGCGCGAACCGGACCGGCCACCAGCAGAATCACCGGTTGACCTTGCATCTCCTGCCGCTGCGCCGCATCGATCAACGAGCGCTGCAGCTTCTCAGCCATGCTTGGCTCCAGCAGAACACCCTCTTCAGAGCCTTGTCCTGCCTTCTGCAGACTATTGAGCAATATTTGTTCCAACCTGGGTTCCAGCGTGATCACTGGCAGCTCGGAGTCAGTGCCTACAATGCTTTGCACGATTGCGCGGGATACGCCGACACGCACCGCGGCGACCAGCGCGGCGGTATCTTGACTCTTGCTGGCATTGTTCGCGATGGCTTCGGCAATGCTACGAATGTCGCGTACCGGTACCTGCTCGGCCAATAGCGCTTGCAAGACCTTGAGCAATTGCGACAGTGACAGCACGCCCGGCACCAGCTCTTCGGCCAGCTTCGGCGAGTTTTTCGCCAGCAATTGCATGAGTTGTTGGACTTCTTCGTGGCCGATCAGCTCGCTGGAGTGCTTGTACAGGATCTGGTTCAAGTGCGTGGCCACCACGGTACTGGCATCGACTACGGTGTAGCCTAGCGATTGCGCCTGGGCGCGCTGGCTGATTTCGATCCACACCGCCTCCAGTCCAAAAGCCGGATCTTTGGCGGTAATGCCATTGAGCGTGCCGTAGACCTGCCCCGGGTTGATCGCCAGTTCGCGGTCCGGGTAAATCTCCGCCTCGGCCAGGATCACCCCCATCAGGGTAAGGCGATAGGCACTCGGAGCCAGGTCGAGGTTATCGCGGATGTGAACCGTAGGCATAAGGAAGCCCAGGTCCTGGGACAGCTTTTTGCGCACGCCCTTGATCCGCGCCAGCAATTGCCCGCCCTGGTTGCGGTCCACCAACGGAATCAGGCGATAGCCCACTTCCAGGCCGATCATGTCGATCGGCGTCACGTCATCCCAACCCAGCTCCTTGGTTTCCTGGGCGCGGGCCGGCGATGGCAACAGTTCCTGCTGACGCTTGACCTCTTGCAGGGCCTGCACCTTGGCGCTGTTCTGCTTTTTCCAGAACAGGTACGCACCACCTGCAGCCAGCGCGGCCATGGACAGGAAGGAAAAGTGCGGCATACCCGGCACCAGCCCCATCACCGCCATCAAGCCCGCCGACACCGCCAACGCCTTGGGCGAGGCGAACATCTGCCGATTGATCTGCTTGCCCATGTCTTCAGAGCCCGAAGCACGGGTCACCATGATCGCCGCCGCTGTAGATAACAACAGTGATGGCAATTGCGCCACCAAACCGTCACCGATGGTCAACAGGGCGTAAACCTTGCCGGCATCGGCGAAGGTCATGTTGTGCTGGAAGATACCGACCGCCATGCCGCCGATCAGGTTGATGAACAGAATCAACAGGCCGGCGATGGCGTCACCGCGCACGAACTTGCTGGCACCGTCCATCGAGCCATAGAACTCGGCCTCCTGCGCCACTTCCGAACGCCGCGCCTTGGCCTGGTTCTGGTCGATCAGGCCGGCGTTGAGGTCGGCGTCGATGGCCATCTGTTTGCCGGGCATCGCATCGAGGGTGAACCGCGCACTCACCTCGGAAATACGCCCGGCGCCTTTGGTCACCACGACGAAGTTGATGATCATCAGGATCGCGAACACCACGATACCGACCACGTAGTTACCGCCGATCACCACCTCGCCGAAGGCCTGGATCACCTTGCCCGCGGCGGCATGACCGTCCTGGCCGTGAAGCATCACTACTCGGGTGGAAGCCACGTTGAGCGCCAGGCGCAAGAGCGTCGCCACCAACAAAATGGTCGGGAACACCGCAAAATCCAGCGGCCGCAAGGCGTAGACGCAGACCAGCAAGACGACAATCGACAACGCGATATTGAACGTGAAAAACACGTCGAGCAGGAACGGCGGCATCGGCAACATCATCATCGCCAACATGACCAGCAGCAACAGCGGCACGCCCAGATTGCCTCGGCTGAGGTCGGCCATGTTCGTGCGGGCACTGTTGATTAACTGAGAGCGATCCACCGGTATTCCCCGTTCCTTTGAAGCAAAACTTTTGACGCCATAAGCTGGCGCAAAGCGGCTATTGCAAGAAGCCTTCCAACTTTCGTGAGGGGTTGAAACAGAGGGATTGGTCGGGAAAAATCAAGTCGCATGGACGGCCGTCTTCGCGAGCAGGCTCGCTCCCACAAGGGGATCGGCCCGGGCAACACTGCTTGTGTACAACACCGATCACGCTGCTAGGAATCCCGGCGCAAATCCGGTGGAATCGGCAAGTCATCCTTGAGTGGGTCCGGGCGCTTGCCCTTGCCCGCGCGGTATTGGCGAATCTGGTAGACGTAGGCCAGTACCTGGGCGACGGCGAGGTACAGGCCGCCAGGGATTTCTTGCTCAAGTTCGGTGGAGTAATAAATCGACCGCGCCAACGCCGGGGACTCCAGCAGCAGAATTTCATTGGCCGTCGCAATCTCGCGAATCTTCAACGCCAGGAAGTCGCTGCCCTTGGCAATCAGCATCGGCGCCCCGCTCTTGTCCGGGTCGTACTTGAGGGCCACGGCATAGTGGGTCGGGTTGGTGATGACCACGTCGGCATCCGGTACCGCCGCCATCATCCGGCGCTGGGACATCTCGCGTTGCAGCTGGCGAATCCGCTGCTTGACCTCCGGCCGCCCCTCCTGGTCCTTGTGCTCATCGCGGATTTCCTGCTTGGTCATCTTGAGCTTCTTGATGCTTTCCCAGATCTGGATCGGCACGTCGACGGCGGCGATGATGATCAGCCCGCAGGCCATCCACAAGGTGCTCCACCCGACCACTTGCAGGCTGTGGGTGATGGCCCGGTCCAGTGGTTCGTGGGCGATGCGCAGCAGGTCGTCAATATCCGCCGACAACACCGCCAGGGCCACGAACAGGACGATGAAGAACTTGGCCAGGGCCTTGAGCAGTTCGGTCAAGGCCTTGGCCGAGAACATGCGCTTGAGACCCGCGCCGGGGTTCATGCGGCTGAACTTGGGCGCCATGGTGCCGGCGGAAAACAGCCAGCCACCCAGGGAGATCGGGCCGATCAAGGCGGCCAGCAGCAGGGTGATCATCACCGGCTGGATCGCCAGCAAGGCAATCTGTCCCGAATGCAGGAGGTAGGTGCCCATCGAACGCTGGTCCAGCACCACGTCACGCGACAGGGAAAAATTCAGGCGCATAAGGTCCATCATGTCCTGCGCCAGAGCCCCACCGAAGACCAGCAGCGCACCGGCCCCGGCAAGCATGATCGCCAGGGTATTGAGCTCCTTGGAACGGGCAATCTCACCCTTCTCACGGGCGTCCTTTTTCTTTTTCTCCGTGGGGTCTTCTGTCTTGTCCTGACCGCTTTCGCTCTCAGCCATGCCTCAGCGCGCCTGTGCCAGTTCGCGTAAAAACTGCAAGGCCTCGGAGGCCAGCGGTTGATACTGGTTGAGAATGTCCGCCAGCCCGACCCAGAGGATGAACATCCCGAGCACCAGGGTTAGCGGGAAGCCGATGGAGAAGATGTTCAGTTGCGGCGCGGCGCGGGTCATCACGCCAAACGCGATGTTGACCACCAGCAACGCGGTGATCGCCGGCAGCACCAGCAGCAGCGCCGCGCCGAGCACCCAGCCGAGTTTGCCGGCCAGTTCCCAGTAATGGTTGACCATCAGGCCGCTGCCGACCGGCAAGGTGGTGAAGCTCTCGGTCAGTACCTCGAACACCACCAGATGGCCGTTCATGGAGAGGAACATCAGTGTCACCAGCATGGTGAAGAACTGCCCGATCACTGCCACCGACACGCCGTTGGTGGGATCGACCATCGATGCGAAGCCCATGCCCATCTGGATCGCGACGATCTGTCCCGCCACCACGAAGGCCTGGAAGAACAGTTGCAGGGAGAACCCCAGGATCGCGCCGACGAGGATCTGCTCGGCAATCAGCAGAAGACCGCTCAGGTCCAGCGCATTCACCGGCGGCATCGGCGGCAGGCCCGGCGCGATGACCACAGTGATGGCGAGGGCGAAGTACAGGCGAATGCGCTTGGGTACCAGGGCAGTGCCGAACACTGGCATCACCATCAGCAAGGCGCCGGCGCGAAACAGCGGCAACATGAACGTCGCCACCCAGGTACTGATCTGGGTATCGGTCAGCTGCAGCAGCGACGACATGGCTTAGCCGATGACCTGCGGAATACTGCCGTACAGCTGCAGGATGTATTCCATGAACGTCTGCACCAGCCAAGGGCCGGCGACGATCAGCGTTACCAGCATCACCAGCAGGCGCGGCAGGAAGCTCAAGGTCTGTTCGTTGATCTGCGTCGCGGCCTGGAACATCGCCACGACCAGGCCGACCAGCAGACTCGGGATCACCAACACCGCGACCATCAGCGTGGTCAGCCACAAGGCTTCGCGGAAGATATCGACGGCGACTTCCGGCGTCATGGCGACACACCGCCGAAGCTGCTGGCCAAGGTGCCGATGATCAGCGCCCAGCCATCGACCAGCACGAACAGCATGATCTTGAACGGCAGGGAAATGATCAGCGGCGACAGCATCATCATACCCATGGCCATCAGCACACTGGCCACGACCAGGTCGATGATCAGGAACGGGATGAAGATCATGAAGCCGATCTGGAACGCGGTCTTGAGCTCCGAAGTCACGAACGCCGGCACCAGGATGGTCAGCGGCGCCTGGTCCGGCGTGGCAATGTCGGTGCGCTTGGACAGGCGCATGAACAACTCCAGGTCACTGGTGCGCGTCTGGGCCAGCATGAAGTCCTTGATCGGTACCTGGGCCTTGGCCACGGCATCCTGAGCGGTCATCTTTTCCGCCAGGTAGGGTTGCAAGGCATCCTGGTTCACCCGGTCGAACACCGGCGCCATGATGAACATCGTCAGGAACAGCGCCATGCCGGTGAGGATCTGGTTCGACGGCGTCTGCTGCAGGCCCAGGGCCTGACGCAGGATCGAGAAGACGATGATGATCCGGGTGAAGCTGGTCATCAGCATGACGAACGCCGGGATGAAACTCAGCGCGGTCATGATCAGCAGAATCTGCAGGCTGACCGAATATTCCTGGGCACCTTCGGCGTTGGTGCCCAAGGTGATGGCCGGGATCGACAATGGATCGGCGGCTAACGCCAGCGGCGCGGCCAGCATCATGGCCAGGGTCAAGATGATGCGCAGCGCGCCCATTACTTCTTATCCTTCTGATCCTTGCCCATCAACTCCATCAGGCGCTGGGCAAACTCGGGGGTAGCTTTTTCAGTGCCGCTCGGCACCTGCACCGGCTCCTTGAGCACATGCAACGCCGTGATGGTCCCCGGGCTCAGGCCGAGCAGGATCTGTTCGTTGCCGACTTGCACGAGCATCAAGCGATCACGGGGCCCCAGTGCGCGAGAACCGATCAGCTCGATCACCTGCCCCTTGCCGGCCGGCCCGGCCTGTTGCACCCGGCGCAAGAGCCAGGCGAGGAAGAAAATCAGCCCCAGCACCAGCAACAAGCCGAATACCAGTTGCGTCAACTGCCCGGCCACGCCGCTGTTGACCGCGGGCGCGGCGGCGGCATTGGCGACAGGCTCGGCGGCCAGCACAAGGCCTGGCAACGCCAGGGCCAGCCCCGAAAACAACCCCAGGAGCCTTTTCACTCAACGCAGCTTCTTGATGCGTTCGCTTGGGCTGATCACGTCGGTCAGGCGGATGCCGAACTTCTCGTTGACCACAACCACTTCGCCATGGGCGATCAGGGTGCCGTTGACCAGCACGTCCAGCGGCTCACCAGCCAGGCGATCCAGTTCAATGACCGAGCCCTGGTTGAGCTGCAACAGGTTGCGGATGTTGATGTCGGTGCTGCCGACCTCCATGGAGATCGACACCGGGATATCGAGAATCACGTCCAGGTTCGGGCCTTCGAGGCTCACCGGGTCGTTGTTTTTCGGCACGCTGCCGAACTCTTCCATGGGCAGGCGGTTGGACGAAGAACGGCCAGCATCGGCGGCCAGCAATGCGTCGATATCGGCCTGCCCGGCGTCGCCGGTTTCTTCCAGGGCAGCAGCCCACTCATCAGCCAGCGCCTGATCGTCCAGGGTATTCATATTGTCAGCCATCATTTGTCCTCGGCGAACAACTCTTCAATTAGAAGAGTTGATTAATAGGGGGAGTTGCGTCGCTTCAACGGCGCTCGATCGGCTCGATCACTTGCAGCGCAAGGTTGCCCTTGTGCGAACCCATCTTGACCTTGAAGGCCGGCACGCCGTTGGCGCGCATCACCAGTTCTTCCTGCATGTCCACGGGAATCACGTCCCCTGGCTGCATGTGCAGGATGTCGCGCAGCTTCAACTGGCGACGGGCAACGGTGGCGTTGATCGGTACATCGACGTCCATCACGTCCTGGCGCAAGGCGTTGACCCAACGCTCGTCCTGGTCGTCCAGGTCGGACTGGAAGCCGGCATCGAGCATTTCGCGCACCGGCTCGATCATCGAGTAAGGCATGGTCACGTGCAGGTCGCCGCCACCGCCATCGAGTTCGATGTGGAAGGTCGACACTACAATGGCTTCGCTCGGGCCGACGATGTTGGCCATGGCCGGGTTCACTTCCGAGTTGATGTACTCGAAGTTCACCTCCATGATCGCCTGCCAAGCTTCCTTCAAATCGACGAATGCCTGCTCCAGGACCATGCGCACCACGCGCAACTCGGTCGGGGTGAACTCACGGCCTTCGATCTTGGCGTGGCGACCGTCGCCGCCGAAGAAGTTGTCCACCAGCTTGAACACCAGCTTGGCGTCGAGGATGAACAGCGCCGTGCCGCGCAGCGGCTTGATCTTGACCAGGTTGAGGCTGGTCGGCACGTACAGCGAGTGTACGTATTCGCCGAACTTCATCACCTGCACACCACCGACCGCCACGTCTGCCGAGCGGCGCAGCATGTTGAACATGCTGATGCGCGTGTAGCGGGCAAAACGCTCGTTGATCATTTCCAGCGTCGGCATGCGTCCACGGACGATGCGATCCTGGCTGGTCAGGTCGTAGCTCTTGACGGTGCCGGGTTCGGCAGCGATATCGGTCTGTACCAGACCATCGTCGACGCCATGCAACAGCGCGTCGATCTCATCCTGGGACAGCAGGTCCTGCACGGCCATGTCGTGTTCCTACTGCAGTACGAAATTAGTGAAAAGCAACTGTTCGATCACCACTTTGCCGAGCTCTTTCTGCGCCACTTCCTGGACGCTGGCGGTGGCCTTCTGGCGCAACATTTCCTGGCCGACCGGCGAGGCGAGGGTCGCGAAATCCTGACTGGAGAACAGCATCACCAGGTTGTTGCGGATCACCGGCATGTGCACCTTGAGCGCGTCCAGATCCGCTTGGTTGCGCGCAAGCATGGTAATGCTCACTTGCATGTAGCGCTGGCGTCCGTTCTGGTTGTAGTTGGCCACGAACGCCGGGGCCATCGGCTCGAAAACGGCAGGCTGCTTGCCCACGGGGGTGGTTTCGGCCACGACGGCAGGCTTGCTCTGGGCACTGTGCATGAAGTACCAGGTCGCCCCCACGGACAAGCCGATCGCCAGCAACAGCGCCACCACGATCAAGATGATCAGCTTGAGTTTGCCTTTGGTTGCGGGGTCTTTTACTGCTGCGTCGCTCTTCGCCATGCCAATAATCCGTCACTATTCGGTTTTTACAGTCGCGCGACTAGGCAAGAGCAAGTGTTATGCCAACGATCAGATGTGCAAGCCCCACAAACCAATGTGGGAGCGAGCCTGCTCGCGAAAGCGGCGAAACAGTCAAAGAAGATGTTGACTGTTACGACCCCTTCGCGAGCAGGCTCGCTCCCACAGGGTTAGTGCAGTCCTTGGTCAGGCGTAGTAGTCGACGGCGCTGGAGCCGATGACATGAGTGGCCGTTGCAGCCACTTCGGTGATGCTCGGGGTAATCTCGTCATCCATCGAATCAAGGCGACCGCCGCCAGCACTGGCGCGTCCACTCTGCGCCTGCTGATGTTGCGCCTGGTCCTGGGATCCCCGGGACTGGTCCGAGACGTTGACGTCAACCTGGCCCATGCCCTGCTGGGTGAACATGTCGCGCAAACGCTGCATCTGCCCGTCCAGCGCTTCACGCACGCCCGGATGCGCGCTCATGAACGTCACCTGGGTCTGCTGATCGGGCACCATGTTCACCCGAATGTCGAGACGGCCGAGTTCGGCCGGCTGCAACTGGATGTCGGCCGCCTTGAGATTGGCGCTGGACAGGTACATGACCCGATTCACCACTTCTTCCGTCCAACCGCTCTGATGCATCGCGATGGGCTGGTTGACCGGCAGGGCGTTGGCGGTTTTTGGCGTCGCTGCCTGGGTCAGTGCCGCCAGGCGGTCGGCGAAATCGTCGACCCGGGTATCGCTGCTGGCAGACTTGAGGTCCTTGAGCCCATCATCGATCAGGCCACTGAAGGCCTGGTCGCCGCCCTGGTCGGTACTGTCCATGTCGGTTTGCACGTCGAGCATGTTCGCCATGCCAGCGGCGAAGGTCTGCGCCGCCGTCCGTTCACCGTCGACCTCGGTCGGAGCTGCCTTGGGTTGTGCCTGGCTTGAGGCCGAGACATGGCCACTCTGCTCCATGGCCATGCGCAGGGCTGGCAGGGCGTCCAGTGGGTCGGCTTCGGGATCGAATCCTGTGTCAGTGGCGGGGACGATTGGCGGGATGACCGCCGCAACGGGCGCTTCGACGGCTGGTTGATCAGCCACAACAGGCGCCGCGATGACAGGCACCTCGACAGGATCAACCGGCGCAGCTTCGACGCCCCCTGCCTGTTCGTCCGTCGCATCGGCGCTGTCCTGCTTGTCGTCGGCTTGCGCCGGCTTGTCGGCGGGCAAGCTTTTGCCGCTATCGGCAACGACAGGCTTCTCGGCGGCAGCGTTATCCTTGACGTCGTCCTTTTTACCGAGGCTGTCGGCAGCCTTGTGAGGTTGTGGTTTCGAAGGTCCGTCAGCAGCCGGGTTCCGGCCTTGTGCGGCGTACACCTGAGAGAAGCTCGACGCCTTGTCCCCGGGCTCGGCGGCGACCTTCGTGGAAGGGGCGGCGGCGGCCTGACTCTTGGCCTGAGCGGCGGCCTGAAGAAGAGAATTTGGGGTAAAGGGCATTTAACGGTCTCCGCTGCACTGGGATCGTAGGTACAGTTGCAAGAGTTAATAGCAAGGGGCGGGCCAGTTTCGCCTGATGGCGACGAAAAGCGTCTTGCGCCTCAGCTTTCCGCCAGGGACCGTTGCCGCTCAGCTTCGTAAAGAGGCCGAACGATCGCGAACTCAAGGTCGATTGCAGTGATCAGCTCCTGGATTTCGGAGGGCGAAAGCTTTTCAGCATTTTTCTCAAGTTCGCCACATAGCGCGACAAGCTTGACGGCGCCCATGTTGCTGCTGCTGCCTTTGAAGCTGTGCGCCACGTCTACGAGCTGCGCAGCTCTCCCTGCCTCGCGCAACGCTTGAAGGCGCTCTTCGGAATCGGCGAGAAAGGTATCCAGCAACTGCGGATACGCGTCCTCCATGACCTCGCGCAACTCGTTCAGCGCGTCGAGGTCCAGATGTTCATCAGCCACTTGTTCGCTCCTTGATCAAGAATTTATGGATTATGCCAGAGCCTTCCAGAGAAACTCCACGCGGGCACTTCGACCATCGTCAGACCAGCTTGCATTATGACCCAACTGACGGATCAGACTGACTCCACGTCCAGACAGACGGACAGGATCGACAGGACGTTCCAGTACCCGCCCGACATCAAATCCCTTGCCGCTGTCCTCGACGCGAATTGCCAGGCATCCACCCTCGCCTTGCGGGGTAACCTGTAAATGAACCCGGACATAACCGTCCTCAAGCTCGTCCAGGCGTGCATTGCGTTGTTGATAATAGCGGGTGAAACCCGACACATCGCGTTTAAGGCTGGAATCCAGGCCTAGCACTCCATGCTCCAGGGCGTTGGAGTACAACTCGGCCAGTACGCTGTAGAGCGCCCCGCTTTGAGCCCGCAGACCGTGCACTTCCTGCAGCAGTTGCAAGAGATGGGGCAACGGATTGAAGCGCTTGAGCGTCGCAGCGCGAAACTCGAAACTGGCCGACCAGTCCAGAGGGCAGGACTGGCCACTGTCGGAATAGATCGGCAGCGGCGGGCTCGCCTGAGTGGGCGCAGGCAGGCTGACCTCGACCATGCTGACGTCGTCGCGCGCCTCACCACGAAAGTCCCGAAGCGCCTGCTCGATATCCTCGAACAAGGTGTCGGGTTGACGATTGGCGGCAAATACCTGCTGCAACCGCTGCACACCAAACAGCTGGTCATCGGCGTCGCAGGTATCGATCACCCCGTCGGACAACAGGAATATCCGATCACCCGGGGCCATCGGAAACACTTCGGTGCGATCATCGAAGGTAGGCGGGCTCAGCACCCCCAGTGGCAAATGCCGCGCGGTCAGTGGCGTTCGCTCGCCGCTGGCAACGCTGTACAGGTAGCCGTCCGGCATGCCGCCGTTCCAGACCTCCACCGAGTGATTCTGGGCACTCAGGCACAGCATCGTGGCGCAGCAAAACATGTCCACCGGCAGGATACGCTTGAGCTTGGCATTCATCTCGCGCAGGGTTTCCGCCAGGCCGTAGCCCTTGGCGGTCATGCCGTAGAAGACTTCGGCCAGGGGCATGGCGCCAACGGCGGCGGGCAGGCCATGGCCGGTGAAATCGCCGAGCAGCACATGCATGTCCCCTGCCGGGGTGAAGGCGGCCAACAGCAAGTCGCCGTTGAACAATGCGTAAGGCGATTGCAGGTAGCGGATATTGGGCGCATTCAGGCAGCCGGAATGAGCCACCTTGTCGAACACCGCCTTGGCCACGCGCTGTTCGTTGAGCAAGTATTCGTGGTGCCTGGCGATCTGGTCGCGCTGCTGTACAACGGTGGCCTGCAAGCGCCGCAAGCGGTCCATCGCCTTTATTTTGGCGGCAAGAATCACCTGGTTGTACGGTTTTGCCAGAAAATCGTCACCCCCGACTTCCAGGCAACGAGCCAATGCCTGGTTTTCCGACAGTGAGGTGAGGAAGATGATCGGAACCAGGGTTTCCCCGGCCAATGCCTTGATTTGCGCGGCCGCCTCGAAGCCATCCATCACCGGCATCATCGCGTCCATCAACACCAGCTGCGGGCGTTGCTGGCGAAATATTTCCACCGCTTCGGCACCGTTGGCGGCCGTTAGCACTTGATGCCCCTGACGGCGCACGATGCTCGACAACAGCATGCGATCGGCCGCGCTGTCTTCGGCGATCAGGATCGTCAGCGATTCGAGTGCCGGTTGCACAGTGATCAACTGATGTCGAACAGCTTGTCGAAGTTGGAAATGGCGAGGATTTTCCTCACGTCGCAATTGCTGTTGACCACGCGAATATCGGAATCGTCGCCGCCAGCGTGATCTCGCAACAGCAGCAACATGCCCAGGGCGGAACTGTCGAGGTAGGTGGCTTCCTTCAGATCGACGACGACTTCGGCGAGCGCCTTGTCTTCGTAGGATTGACGAAATTCCTGATGCTTGGCGAAATCGAATCGTCCCTTGACCGATATCGTCAGCTTTTGCCCATCCGGGGACACTTCTGAAACGACTGACATGTCATGGCTTCCTTGTCGTTGGTAAACCTTCTTGTACAAGGTTTAGCATTGGGTAGAGGTTGGGGCAAGGCAGGATATTTTTGGAGGCCTTGAGCCCCCACAGGTTGACCGCCTTTCTCCTGTGGGAGCGAGCCTGCTCGCGAAGAACGATAACGCGTTCCATATGACTCAATACGCATCATGGCGCGGCAACCGCTGGGACAGTTCATCCAGCAGCTTTTGCTCGCGCTTGTCCTCCAGCGCCCGCGCTTCGTCCTGGTAGCGCTGGACCAGTTTGCGCAAGCCTTCTACCCGGGCGAACGCCTGCTGCCAGGTGTCGCGCGCCTTGTTCAGGTTGTTCTGGTGCCAGGCCAGGCTTTGCCGCTGTTGATCGATGGCCGTGCCCAACTGCGCGAGAAAGCCCTGGTAGCCCAGCAGCCATTGGCCGGACACGCCACTGCTGCCGCGTACGATCCACTGTTCCTGATAGTCGAGCCGAAAGGCTTCGAGGTCGGCCAGCTTGCTTTCGGCCAGGCGCACTTGCCCCTGGAAGTGTCCCAGGCGCTGGACCGCGGTTTTCTCGGCCTTCTCGGCCATTTCCACCACGGGAGCCAGGCGGCCCGCCCGAGTCTGGGCCATGGCCGGTTAACCGCCCGCCGCGGGCGCGAAGATCGACGCGAGATACGCCTCGCTTTCGCCCAGGCTGATGCTGTCGTTGAGGCCCTGGCGCAGGTATTTGACCAGTTGCGGCTGCAGGGAAATCGCCAGGTCGGTCTCGCGGTCACCGCCGGCGACGTAGGCGCCGACACTGATCAGGTCGCGGCTCTGCTGGTAGCGCGACCACAACTGCTTGAAGTACTGCGCGCGAGTCATGTGCTCCGGCGAGACTACCGCCGGCATGACCCGGCTGATGGACGCCTCGATATCGATGGCCGGGTAATGGCCTTCCTCGGCCAGGCGCCGCGACAGCACGATGTGCCCGTCGAGCACGCCCCGCGCCGAGTCGGCAATCGGGTCCTGCTGGTCGTCGCCTTCGGACAGCACGGTATAGAACGCGGTGATCGAGCCACCGCCCTTCTCGGCATTGCCCGCGCGCTCTACCAGTTTCGGCAACTTGGCGAACACCGAGGGCGGATAACCCTTGGTCGCCGGTGGCTCGCCAATGGCCAGGGCAATTTCCCGCTGGGCCTGGGCGAAACGCGTCAGCGAATCCATCAGCAGCAGCACGTTCTTGCCCTTGTCGCGGAAATACTCGGCGATTCGCGTGCAATACATGGCGGCGCGCAGACGCATCAGGGGTGCATCGTCGGCGGGCGACGCCACCACCACCGAGCGCTTGAGCCCTTCTTCACCGAGGATGTGCTCGATGAACTCCTTGACCTCTCGACCACGCTCACCGATCAGGCCGACGACGATGATGTCGGCCTCGGTGAAGCGCGTCATCATGCCCAGCAGTACGGATTTACCAACGCCGGTACCGGCGAACAGGCCAAGCCGCTGACCGCGCCCGACCGTCAACATGCCATTGATGCAGCGAATGCCCACATCCAGGGGCTCGCTGATCGGCTCGCGCTTGAGCGGGTTGATGGTCGGGCCGTCCATCGGCACCCAGTCTTCGGCCTTCATTCCGCCCTTGCCATCCAGGGCGCGGCCAGCACCGTCGAGTACGCGCCCGAGCATGCTCATGCCCATCGGCAAGCGACCGCTGTCGGAGAGGGGCACCACCCGGGCACCTGGGGCAATGCCGGCCACGCTGCCCACCGGCATCAAAAACACCTTACTGCCGGAAAAGCCCATGACTTCGGCTTCGACCTGCACGGGATGATAGCTGTCATCGTTGATGACCATGCAGCGGCTGCCCATGGCCGCGCGCAAGCCCTCGGCTTCCAGGGTCAGGCCGACCATGCGCAACAGGCGGCCTTCGAGGATCGGTGCGCCGGCCAGTTCGATCGCCCCGGCGTAACTGCCCAGGCGCTTGGCGAAACTGGTGCGCTTAAGGTGCATCGGGAACCGCCACAGGATTGCTTGCACTGGACAGATCGATGCTCAGATCCGGCGCCGCCGGGTGCAAGGCCTGCTCGTGAAGCTGGTCGAACAGCTTGTCCATCACCTGCCCCACACGGGTTTCGACCGTGGCATCGATGCGGCTGTGTTCGGTTTCGACTCTGCAACCACCGGGCAACAGCGCTTCGTCCTCGACGATGCGCCAGGTTTCCTCATGTCGCTCGCGCAGGGCTTTGACCTGTTCGAAATCCTGCGGATTGATGTACAGCCGCACGTTGTTGACGCCCAACGGCAACAGCTTGAGGGCTTCGCGCATCACATGTTCGATCTGCGTCGAGTCCATGGCCAGTTCGCGCTGGATCACCTGTTTGGTCATGTGCCGCACCAGTTCGACCAGGGACTTTTCAATCTGCGTGTCTTGTTCGGCGATGGGTTCGAACAGATGCGCCATCAACTTTTCAAGCGCGGCAACTTTGGCCGCCAACGCCGCATCAGCTTCCTGACGAACCTTGAGCGTGGTGCTATGGAACCCTTCTTTTTCGCCCACCGCGAAACCTTCGTTATAGGCTTCCTGGCGAATGCTCTCGAGCTCTTCGAGGGTCAGTGGCTGGACCTCTTCGAGCGGCACCTCCTCCATTTCCGGCGGCTCGGGTTCGGGCTCGGGCTCCGGCTCAGGGGCCGGCGGATCGAAGCTGGGCAGCGCCCAGGTATCGAAACCTCCGACATCCCTGGCGCGGATCAGGTCAGAGGGCAGCTCGTCATTCTTGGCCATGGCGTTAGATCATTTCCTCGCCGCCCTTGCCGCCGAGCACGATTTCGCCCGCTTCGGCCATGCGACGGGCAATGGTGAGGATTTCCTTCTGCGCGGTTTCCACATCGCTGACACGCACCGGGCCCTTGGCCTCGAGATCGTCGCGCAACAGTTCGGCCGCACGCTTGGACATGTTCTTGAAGATCTTCTCCTTGACGCTTTCGTCCGAGCCCTTGAGGGCCAGCACCAGCACGTCGGAGGACACTTCGCGCAGCAACGCCTGGATACCGCGATCGTCGACATCGGCCAGGTTGTTGAACACGAACATGAGGTCTTCGATCTGACCGGACAGGTCCTCATCCACTTCGCGGATCGAGTCCATGAGCTGGCCTTCGATCGAGCTGTCGAGGAAGTTCATGATGTCAGCTGCGCGCTTGATGCCGCCCAGGCTGGTGCGCGAAGCATTGGAGTTGCCGGAGAACTGCTTCTCGAGAATCTGGTTAAGTTCCTTGAGGGCCGCAGGCTGCACGGTGTTGAGCGAGGAAACCCGCAGGATGATGTCCAGGCGCACCTTATGGTCGAAGTTGCCCAGCACTTCACCGGCCTGATCTGGATCGAGGTACGCCACCACGATCGCCTGGATCTGCGGGTGCTCGTAGCGGATCACGTCGGCGACCGCGCGCGGCTCCATCCATTTCAGGCTGTCCAGGCCGCTGGTATTGCCACCCAGGAGGATGCGATCGATCAGGCCGTTCGCCTTGTCCTCGCCCAGGGCCTGGGTGAGCATTTTGCGCACGTAGTCATCGGAACCGACGCCCAGGCTGGTCTGGTCGCCGACGATGTCGACAAACTCGCTCATCACCTGCTCGACCTGCTCACGGTGCACGTTACCCATCTGCGCCATGGCCACGCCGACACGCTGGACCTCTTTGGGCCCCATGTGGCGCAACACCTGGGCAGCGTCGGTTGAGCCCAGCGACAGCAGCAGGATCGCGGCTTTGTCGACCTTGCTCAGTTTGGCGGCAATGGCTCGGTTATCACTCATCTGCGTTAATCCACTCTTTCACGACCTGGGCGACACGGCCCGGGTCTTCTGCCACCAGACTCTTGATTGCGTTCAACTGCGCGTCATAGCCTTCGCTCGGGCTCGGCAGCAGGATGCTGGTCGGGCCACCGAGGCTGATACGGTCATTGGCCAGTTCGCCGTCCAGGCCGCCCATGCCGCCGAGCTCGACGTCGCTGCCGATGCCCGGCAACTGCTTGCCTTTGCCGCCACCGGTGATGTTGTTGAGCACCGGACGCAACACACCGAACACCAGCACCAAAATGAACAGGACGCCCAACAGCTGCTTGACGATGTCCCAGAACCACGGCTGGGAGTAGAACGGCACATCGGCAATCACTTCACCGCGCTCGGTGGAGAACGGCATGTTGATCACGCTGACGCTGTCGCCACGACTGGCATCGAAGCCGACCGCGTCCTGCACCAGGCGGGTGAAACGGGCCAGCTCATCGGCGCTCCAAGGCGCACGGGCGATCTCACCGTTGGCCGGGTTGATCTTGACCTGGTCATCGACCACCACCGAGACCGACAGGCGATTCAATCGCCCTTGCTGTTGCTTGGTGTGGCTGATGGAGCGGTCGAGCTCGAAGTTCTTGGTCGATTGCTGGCGCTTGTCCGCCGGATACGGTGCGAGCATTGGCTGGCCGGTGGCCGGATCCATGACCTGCTGGCCGTTGGCATCGAGCAATGGCTGGCCTGGCTGTACCATGCCGGCCGACGCCGTGGCGCCACCGGTGGTTTGCGGCGCCGAGGCTGGCGACGGCGGCTGGTTGCTCAGGGCACCCGGCACACCTTGCGGGCCGTTACTGGCGGTGCGCTGTTCGTTCACCGACTGCTCGCTACGCAATGCCGGCTGGTCGGGGTTGAATTGTTCGGAGGTGGACTCGACAGCGCTGAAGTCGACATCCGCCGAGACTTCGGCCTTGTAGCGGTCGTTGCCCAGCACCGGTTGCAGAATGTTGTGCACGCGCTGGGTGAGCATGCTCTCCATGCGGCGGCTGTAATCGAATTGCTTGCCGGCCATGGTCAGTTCGGAGTTTTCCGCCTGATCGGACAGCAGGTTACCTTTCTGGTCGACAACGGTGATCTGCGACTTGCTGAGTTCGGGTACGCTGGTCGCCACCAGATTGATGATGGCCACGACCTGCCCCGGCTCCAGCGAACGCCCGGAATACAGCTCGACCAACACCGAAGCGCTGGGCTTGCGCTCGTCGCGCACGAACACCGAACTTTTCGGGATCGCCAGGTGCACGCGGGCACCCTTGACATTGTTCAGACTGGAAATGGTGCGCGCCAGTTCGCCTTCAAGGCCGCGACGATAACGGGTCGCCTCCATGAACTGACTGGTGCCCAGGCCCTGTTCCTTGTCGAGGATTTCAAAACCGATGTTGCCATCGCTGGGAGTGACACCAGCGCCCGCGAGCTTGAGACGCGCACGGGACAGGTCTTCGGCCTTGACCAGCAAGGCGCCGGAATTGGGTTCCACGGTATAGGCAATATCGGCGGCAGCCAGGGTGTCCATCACCTGCTTGGCGTCCATGCCGGCAAGGCTGCCGTACAACGGACGGTAATCCGGCTGCTGGGACCACAACACCACGGCAAAGCCAATCGCCACGCTCGCGGCCAGGCCGACCAACAGCCCCACCTGGCGCAGCATGGTCATCTCGGAGAGGTTTTCCAGGAAGGACAACCCGAACAGCGGCGGTTTGCCGTCTACGGAGTTGGCCTTGGCCGGAACATTGTCAGCGATAGCATCTGCCATGACTCAATCTCGTCCTTAAACCGGCATCTGCATGATGTCCTGATACGCCTGAACCAGCTTGTTGCGCACCTGGGTCAATGCCTGGAAAGACACGCTGGCCTTCTGCGAGGAAATCATCACGTCCGTCAGGTCGACACCGCTCTTGCCGATCTCGAAGGCGTTGGCCAACGACGTGGAAGCCTGCTGGGTGTCGTTGACCTTGTTGACGGCCTGACCGAGCATGTCGGCAAAGCTGCTGCCATTCAATTCAGGGACGGCGGCAGTCGATTTCGGCGCAGACATGGCGTCCATTTGCATGGCCCGCATATCCAGCATCAATCGATTGAATTCAATACCTTGGCTCATGCTCTACTCTCTCTGGCGGCCCGCAATTTTTTGACGCTCACTCAGCGGGTAACGAGGTGTTAGCAACAAGGGTGCCAGCTCAGCGTCTACCTCAAACAAAACCGGCAGCGCCCCCCCTCCCGTAGGAGCGAGGCTTGCCCGCGAACCAGACACCACGGTATTTCTGGTAGACCGCGTCATCGTTCTTCGCGGGCAAGCCTCGCTCCTACAGGCGAAGAACGAACGCGGTATTACAGATACACCGCAGCGCCTGGTTCGCCGGCAAGCCTGGCTCCTACGGGAGAACCGGGCGTCACGGTGGGTCAGGTGGCAAACAAATACGCTTCCACGTCCATTCCGGCATCGCGCATCTGCGCCAGCTTGTAGCGCAAGGTGCGCGGGCTGATGCCCAGGCGCTCGGCGGCCTCTTTGCGGCGGCCGCGCTCGGTGCGCAAGGTGTCGATGATCATCTGGAACTCACGGCGCCGCAGGTCGTCGCCCAACCCGCCGCCAGATTCGGCCTCGACCGCCCGCACTGTCGTCGGCGCGGGCGCCAATGCCGGCAACGGTGCGCAGGCGATCGGTCCGTTCAGGCAGAAATCCTGCGGCTCGATCACCCCGCCCTGCTGCAGGATCAACGCACGCTGCAGCGCATTGTCCAGTTCACGCACGTTGCCCGGCCACGGATAAGCGATCAGGCACGCCTGGGCCGCGGGCGACAGCCTGGCCGCGGCATGCTTCATTTTATTGACGTGCCTGGCCAACAGTCGCTCGGCCAGCGGCAGGATATCGGCGGTGCGCTCGCGCAACGGCCGCCAGGCCAGCGGGAACACCGACAGGCGATAGTACAGGTCTTCACGAAAACGCCCCGCCGCCACCTCACCCGCCAAGTCCCGGTTGGTGGTCGCGACCACGCGGATATCCAGGGCTATCGGCTTGCGCGCACCTACTCGCTCAACCTCGCGCTCCTGCAGCACCCGCAGCAACTTGGCCTGCAACCCCAAGGGCATTTCGGAAATTTCATCGAGCAGGATCGTCCCGCCATCGGCCTGTTCGAACTTGCCGGCCTGCGCCGCGATGGCGCCGGTGAACGAGCCCTTTTCGTGCCCGAAGAGCGTAGCCTCCAGCATGTTGTCCGGAATCGCCGCGCAGTTGATCGCAATGAACGGCTGACTGGCCCGATGAGAGTGCTGGTGAATGTAGCGCGCCAGCACTTCCTTGCCGGTGCCGGACTCACCGGAGATCAGCACCGTGGAATCACTGCGCGCCACCCGCGCGGCCAACTCCAGCAACTGTGCACTGGCCGGCTCGAACGCCACGGGCCCTTCGCCATCGGTGGCGCCGACCCTACCCTGGGCGTGCCGTGCGACCAGGTCGAGCAGCGCCTTGGGCTCGAACGGCTTGACCAGGTAATCCGCCGCCCCTTGGCGCATCGCATCCACCGCGCGCTCGACGGCACCGTGCGCCGTCATCAGCAGCACCGGCAGTTGCGGCTGTCGCGCCCGCAGCAAAGCGAGCAACTGATGACCATCCATGCCCGGCATGTTGACGTCGCTGACCACCAGATTAAACGCTTCGGCCGCCGCAGCTTCCAGGGCTTCCTGCGCCGACGCCACGGCCTTGTAATCGTGGCCGGCGAGCAACAGCGTGTCTGCCAGCGCCTCGCGCAACGCGCGGTCGTCCTCGACCAGTAGAACCTTGATAGCCATGAGCTTCACTCCACTCCCTGGGCGCTGTCAAAAAGCGGTAGCACTACCTGCGCACAGGTGCCGCGACCGATCCGCGAGCGCAAGCGCAACTCGCCCTGGTGCGCCCTTGCGACTGCCTTGACCACGGTCAGGCCGAGACCGGTGCCCGTGGCCTTGGTGGTAAAAAACGGCTCCCCCAGACGCGCCAACACCGCTTCGTCGATACCGCTGCCGCTATCGCTGACGCACAAGCACAGGTTATTGCCACGGGTGTAGAGGTGCACCTTCAAGCGCACGTCAGCGGCACTGGCCTGAATGGCGTTTTCGATCAGATTGAGGACCGCACCCACCAGGGTGTCGCGATTGCACAGCAGTTCGCCGGCATGGGCGTCGCATTGCCAGCGAATCGGCAAGTCCTGCACATGTGCCAGTGCCGCCGCCTGCAGCGCCTGCATCAGCTGCGCCGGCGTCACGCGGTCGGTCAATGGCAGCTCGCCGCGTGCGAACACCAGCATGTCGCGCACCTGATGTTCCAGCTCATGCAAGCGCTCCTTGAGCCGCCCGGCAAAGCGTTGCTGGGTGGCCACCGGCAGCGTCTGCTCGGTCAAGTGACTGGCGTAGAGCAAGGCCGCGGACAACGGCGTGCGAATCTGATGCGCCAGCGACGCCACCATGCGCCCCAGGGAAGACAGGCGTTCGTGGCGCGCCAGTTGATCTTGCAGATGACGGGTCTCGGTCAGGTCGTTGAGCAGCACCAACTGGCCAGGCTCGGCATCCAGCGAACGGGTGGCAATCGACAGGCGCCGACCATCCTTGAGGGAGACTTCATGACCGTCGTCTTCACGGGGCGCAAAGCAACGGGCAATGACCTGCCGCCACAGCTCACCTTCGAGGGGCAGGCCGAGCAGTTCGCACGCCGCCGGATTGGCTTCGCGCACGATGCCCTGGGCGTCGATGACGATGATGCCACCAGGCAAGAGGTCGAGCAGATGTTGCAGGCGATTGGCCAGGCGTTCTTTCTCTGCAAGCTCCTGCATGCGCTGGGCGCTGACCACCGCCAACTCACCCTTGAGCTCGGTCACCCGGGCTTCGAGCATGCTGTAGGAGTTGGTCAATTGGCTCGACATCTGGTTGAACAGGGCAAACGCCTGCTCAAGGCCAAGCCGGCTCGCCTGCTCTACCGACGACGATTGCCCCAGGGCATCCCCCAAGGTATCGGGAGCAGGAGACATCTGGGCGGATGGGGGCATTGGGTGCTCTCTCGCTTGGCTGACCGTCAGTGAAACGGAACGTTGCGAGGGCTATAGCAATACCCGTGCCTAAAAAAAACTGCTTGAAAATGAACGGCTTGAAAAACAGGCGTCAATCATCCGCCTGTTCATCTCCGTCACGGCGACTCATGCCGTACTTGCGCATTTTTTCCACCAGCGTGGTCCGGCGGATACGCAGGCGCTCAGCGGCGCGCGCAACAATGCCATTGGCATCGTCCAGCGCTTGCTGGATCAGGCCTTGCTCCAGGCCACCGAGATAATCCTTCAGGTCCAGGCCTTCAGGTGGCAGCATCGCATGGGTGGTGAAGTCCGGCGTATGGCCGTTAATTGCCACCCGCTCTTCGAGATCGTTGCGCAGAGTGTCGACCAGTTGCTCGTCTTCATCGTCGACGTAACGGAATTTCTTCGGCAACTCGACCACGCCGATCACCCCGTATGGATGCATGATCGCCATGCGCTCCACCAGGTTGGCCAGCTCGCGGACGTTGCCCGGCCAGCCGTGACGGCACAGCGACATAATGGCCGCGGAGTTGAAGCGGATCGAACCGCGCTTCTCGTGCTCCATGCGCGAGATCAATTCGTTCATCAGCAACGGAATGTCTTCTACGCGCTCGCGCAGCGGCGCCATCTCGATCGGGAACACGTTCAGGCGGTAGTACAGGTCTTCGCGGAAGGTGCCGATCTCGATCATGCTTTCGAGATTCTTGTGGGTCGCCGCAATGATGCGCACATCGACGCTCTGGGTCTTGTTGCTGCCCACGCGCTCGAACGTACGCTCTTGCAACACACGCAGCAGCTTGACCTGCATCGGCAGTGGCATGTCGCCAATTTCGTCAAGGAACAGCGTGCCGCCATTGGCCAGCTCGAAACGCCCGGCACGGCTGGTGATCGCCCCGGTGAAAGCGCCCTTCTCATGCCCGAACAATTCGCTTTCCAGCAGCTCGGCCGGAATCGCCCCGCAATTGACCGGCACGAACGGTGCCTCGCGGCGCTTGGAGTGGTAATGCAGGTTGCGTGCGACCACTTCCTTGCCGGTCCCGGACTCACCGAGGATCAGCACGCTGGCATCGGTGTCGGCCACTTGCTGCATCATCTGGCGCACGTGCTGGATCGCCCGGCTGGTGCCGACGAGGCTGCGGAACAGATTGGGTTCACGATGCCGACCGCGCTCGCGGGCCTGGTCGTACATCTCGCGATAGACCTGGGCACGGTGCAGCGAATCGAGCAACTTGCTGTAGCTGGGTGGCATTTCCAGGGTCGACAGCACCCGGCGACGCTGGTCATCCGGCAGGTCGATGGAAGAATTATCGCCCATCAGCAAAATCGGAAGGAACTCATCCCATGTCGACAGTGTCTTTAACAAGCCCTGAAGCGAACCCGGAGCATTGACCGTCCCGATAAGGACACAGATCACTTCACGACTAGAAGATAAAGAGACGACAGCCTGCTGCCAGTCGTGGCTACCGCAGGGTAAATTTTCTTCGCCGAGAAAATTTAAAATCACCGCCAAGTCGCGGCGGCGAACGCTATCGTCATCGATTAGCAGAATTTTGGTTTCACGCCACATGCAATCGTAACTTCCCTAGTCGACCCGGTGCCCGAAATGAGTGGGCAAGCTAGACGCTTGCAGACCGTTAATGCCTGTAGACGCCCGAAATCTGGAAACAGCCACTAGTAAAGTCAAAAAACCGTTCACAGTCAAATTTATGGCGCAATAAGCACGGATTAAGCAGAAAATAATTAACCAAACAGATGGTAAACCTTTGCGGCACTCTTCGCTTGGTTGATCTGCGACATCTCATCGACTATCGCCTGACGCTCGCCCATCGTCACCGTCAATAAATCTTTGTACACCGCGAGCAAGCTCTCAAGGTGGGTGCGCAGCGCTTCTTCGTCGACGGGCGCTTCACTGAGCACCTCGTCCACGCATTCGCGGCAAGCCGAATCCAGCTCGCCGATCGCATCCCAGTTACGCGCGGCCAGCGCATCGATCAGCGCTTCGCGGGTTTGTTCGATCCGTTGCAGTGCTTGGCTCATTGCATCACCCTCGAAAATTTAACGAAGCGTCTCAAGGCGCAATTGCATCCCAACCTTCCTTGAGGTTACTGAGCAGCCCGGAGACCTCATCGAGAATGAGCGGATCACTCTTGATATTGGCCTCAGTCAGCCGACGCATCATGTAGTCGTAGAGGCTGTCGAGATCAGACAATGGTGTAGGTGACTTCTCAGGGTCCAACCCCTCACGCAGCCCTCCTACGATTGCCACCGCCTTGCCAATGCAAAGCCCTTTGGTAGCCGTGTCATTACGCTCCAGAGCGCCCTTGGCCTGGGCAATACGATCAAGTCCACCCTGCATCAGCATCTGGACGAGACGGTGAGGACTAGCCTCGGAAGTCTGAGCGTGCGAGTTGACACTTTGGTATTGACGCAGGGCTCTCATGGGGTTCATGTCTGACTCCTTGAAAAAACGATTATCTGGCATTCATCTGCTATGACGGGCTATCGACTTGAACGGATAAAACTTTAGCCATGGCCCGCATGGCAAAACGAAAAAACCCGGAGCGCCTGAAAAAGGATCCGGGTTTTTTCCATCTGGCGACCGTTAGTCGTCGCTGACTTTGTTCAACGCATTCAGCGTAGTCATGATGCTCTTGGAAGTCGCAGTCAATTGTGCGACCAAGGTATCCATGGCCGTGTACTTGGCAGTCAACGTAGTTTGCAGGTTCGCTATTCGACGATTCAGATCTTCCTGATCAACCTTGAGCGAGTCCAGGGAGTCAGTCAGGCTGGTCTGCCGCTGAGCCAGGACGCCATCGGATTTCGCGAAGGCATCGGTGGCACTCGTCATGCGACTGATAACGCCATTCTTGCCGGTGAACAGTTCGGCGACTTCGGAACCAAACGCTTTCACGCCCTTGTCCCACTTGGCATCATCGATAGTCAGCAAACCGGTGGTTTTGTCCGTGTTGATGCCCAGCTGCGAAAGCATGCTCAAGCCGCTGGTGCCTGCACCCGACTCCCCGGACACCAACTCATTCCGCACAGAAGTCACCAGGCTTCGCATCGTCGCATCACCTGTGAGCGCACCAGCGGTCGTAGTAGATCCACCTGTTGCGGTCGCCGTCGCCGACACCTTGGTTTGCGTGTTGATCGCCGTCATCAGCGCGTTATAAGCGGATACGAAAGCTTGCGCGGAGGTTTTCAACTGCGCGGTACTGCTAGACACCGTGATTGTGGATTTGCCTTCTGTCAGCAACTCCAGATTAACCCCACTGACCACCGAGGAAATGGAGTTGGAAGCAGACTCCATCTTCACATTATCAAGCGTGTACTCGGCATTCTGTGGGACGGTAGTGACCACATAATCCTTGGTCAACTCATCAGCGCCACTGAGGGTCAAATCAGTACCCTTGCCAGTCGTATTCGAACTCAAAACCAATCGGGAACCGTTGGCATCGGTCAGGATGTTGGCACTGATGTTCTTCGATTTGAGCTGGGTGTTGATCGCATCGCGCGTTTCTTGCAGGGTCGCACCAGGCTCGATGACCACACCGTAATCGTTGCCAGACTGAGAAATCGTCAACGTGGTCGCTACGGTACCGGAGTTGACCACGCTCGACGCGCCACCTGCAAACACGGTGGTAGAGACTTTTGAAGCCGTGGCCAGCTTGGTGACTTCCAGGGCGTAGGAACCATTGGTAGCCGCATCGTTGACCGTTGTCTTGGCGATTTTCTCGTCGGAAGAAGCGCCGGAAATACTACCAAAAGCAGTGGCCGTGTTGAGCTTGGCGATCGCCGCCCGGTACGTGTCAAGCGCACTTTTGATCACCGAGATCCCGGACAGCGTGGTGCTGGTCGAAGCAGTCTGCTTGTCGATCTGGGCTTGTTTCGGTGCTTTCTCGGCATCCACCAATGCGGTGACAATTTTCTGGGTGTCGATCCCCGAGCCTATGCCACTGACGGTTGAACTTGCCATGCTTTTTCTCCTTCCCGGAAGGTCGCCATGTTCTTGACGAACAATTCACCAATGCCAGCCACTATCAAAACACGTGCCAGCTTAAGCCTTTCCATCAAATAGAAGGCTACTGGCATCACTTAAACTCGCAGCCAATTTCAAAGCCGCTTCTGAAGGCAGCTGGCGGATGACTTCACCGCTTTCTGTCGCGATCACCTTGACCACGACCCTGCCGGTCGAGTCATCAATCGAGAAATCCAGGTTGCGCTTGCTGGACTGAACAAATTCTCGAATATCGGTTACCGCTTGTTCCAACTCTGCCCGCTTGGGCTTGTCCATCGACGCCGTTGCGCCCACATCGGTCGATGCCGAGAGTGGCGAAGGTTTTGGGCTGGTTGTCCCCTGCAATGCAGTCACAGACGGGGGCTGATTCATCTTGACGCTCATGTCCATTGCCATCACCTCAGATGAAAAATCAACGGAATGAATAAAAGGGCGCGTTAGACGCGCCCTTTTATTTCACTGACCAGACGCGGGGATTACTGAAGCAGCTTCAGTACAGCGGAAGGCAGCTGGTTGGCCTGGGACAGGATCGCGGTGGAAGCCTGTTGCAGGGTTTGTTGCTTGGTCAGCTCTGCGGTTTCGGAAGCGAAGTCGGCATCCTGTACGCGACCACGGGCAGCGGTGGAGTTCTGCGCGATGCTTTGCAAGTTGGCCACGGTGCTGTCGAAACGGTTTTGTACGGCACCCAGTGCGGCGCGCTGGCTGTCGATTTGCTGGATGGCAGCGTCCAGAGCCTGTACCGATTGTTGCGAACCAGCAGCAGTCAGGATGTCCAGGTCGCCAACGGTGGTTTGGGTTTCGCTGGCATTGGAGATACCTGCTTCCAGACCCAGGTCGCCTAGGGAACCGGTGTTGCCTGCCGAGATCACGATGTCAGCCTTGCCGCTGAGCTGAATCTTGCCATCGGCAGTTTTGGTTGCGGTAGCGCCGGCACTGGCGCTGTTGATCGACGAAATAACAGCGTCAAGGTCGCTGCCCTTAGTGATCTTGATTTCGGTGGTGCCGATTTTTAGCGAAGTATCAGCAGTCATTTTGACGTCCGAAGTACCGCTTTTCAGGCCCAGCGAGGCGAGAGAACCACTATCGTTGGCACCAGTATTGTCTGCCAGTGTTATCTTGTTGCCGTTCTGGGAGGTGATGGAGATTTGACCGTCAACAATCTTGGCGTTACCAGTACCAACACCAGCCAATGCTTCGATCTGACCCAGAATGGAGTCAACGTCATCCGTAGTACCATTCCAAGAAACAGCAGAGCCATTGACGAGGATGCTACCGGCTTTTGGAGGAACGGATCCACCATCGGTTTTGTTGCTGGTGGTGCCAGCCGTCAGACCGAACTTACCAGCGTCGGAACCAGAAATAGACACAGGACCAGAAGCATTGGTGAAGGTCAGTATATCACCAGCCTCAGCGACAGTTACGGCAGAACCAGCAGCAGTTAACGCGGCAGTGATCGTAGTCGCAACATCGGCGTTACTGGTTTCAGTTCCAGCCAGCTTGATATCAACACCGTTGATGCTGAGCTTCTCATTGCCAGATACAGTAAAGCCAGTAGCAGCAACGCCCGCTACAATAGTTTGCTTCAATGTAGTGGTCGAACCCTGCACGCTAGCAGCCATACCCGACATTTCTTTGCCAGTCACTTCAGCGCTGCTGTAGGTACCCTTCAAACCCGAAGCACTCAAGTCACCCATACCAAACGAAATAGTTTCGTTAGCGCTTGCACCAACCTGGAAGCTGGTGTTTTGGAACGAACCATCAAGCAGATTCTTGCCACCGAAAGTGGTGGTGTTGGAGATACGGTTCAGCTCACCCGACAGGGCGGTGAATTCCTGATTCAGGGAAGTACGGTCGTCATCACTGTTCGATCCGTTCGCCGATTGCAGGGCCAGCTCACGCATACGCTGCAGGATGTTGGTGGATTCTTGCATCGCACCTTCAGCGGTCTGGGCGATCGAGATACCGTCGTTGGCGTTTTTCACGGCAACGTTCAGACCGTTGATCTGGCTGGTCAGACGGTTGGCGATTTGCAGGCCGGCAGCGTCGTCTTTGGCGCTGTTGATTTTCAGGCCGGAAGACAGACGGCTCATCGAGGTGCTCAGAGCATCGGAAGCCCGGTTCAGGTTTTTCTGAACGCCCAGGGAGGTGATGTTGGTGTTTACGGATAACGACATGACGAATTCCTCGTTGGTTGGGTGCTGCGGCTTCCGGCCCTGGCAACCGCCGGGTGTGGCCTAGAGAACCTTCGTAATAGTTATCGTCGTGAAAGCAGGTTGCTTGAGGGCTTTTTTGATTTTTTTTACTAGCACCGTGCCACCCCTTGCATTTCAAAGCGTTAAATGCCGACCCAGAATGCAAAAACGCCCATGACCTCACGGCCATGGGCGCTTTTTTGGGCGTTATTTAACTGACGCGTCAGGTGCGATGGATCAGCGCCGAGCCCCAGGACAGGCCCACACCAAAACCACTGATCGCCACGCGCTTCCAGCTGGAATCGAACATGTGCTTTTCCAGCAACAGCGGGATGCTCGAAGACACGGTGTTGCCAGTCTCGACCATGTCCTTGATGAACTTCTCCGGCTCGCTTTCAAAGCGGCGCGCCACGGCATCGACAATGGCCGCACTGCCTTGGTGAATGCAGAAGGCATCGATATCCTGGGACGTGAGACCGGACTGATTGAGCAGTTCGTGCAGATGCGCCGGCACTTTAAGCAGGGCGAAGTTGAATACCTGCCGTCCGTTCATGAAGAACACGCCGTCGGTAACCTTCAGGTGCGGAGCACCGGAGCCGTCGGTACCGAACTTGGCCTTGCCCAGCTGCCAGATGGCGTCTTCGCCCATCCAGGTGGCGGTGGCGGCATCGCCGAACAGCATGGTGGTGTTGCGGTCTTCCGGGTCGACGATCTTCGAATACGGGTCTGCGGTGATCAGCAGGCCATTTTTCAGCCCGGCAGCTTCCATGAAGCCCTTGATTGCATAGATACCGTAGACGTAACCGGAGCACCCCAGGGAGATGTCGAAGGCGGCGACGTTGGTCGACAGGCCCAGTTTGTCCTGGACGATCGCCGACGTGTGCGGTAGGCCTTCTTCGTCACCGTTCTGGGTGACGACGATCAGCACGTCGATGGATTGACGGTCGAGCTGAGGGTTGTTGGCGAACAACGCATTGGCCGCTTCGACACACAGGTCGGAGGTTTCCTGTTCAACGTCCTTGCGCGGCAGGAACGCCGAACCGATTTTCCCGAGGATGAACTCTTCATCCTTCTCGAACTTTGCGCCCTGAGCATAGTTATCCAGCCCACTCGCTGGCACGTAGCTGGCAATGCTTTTTATGCCAATCATTGTGGCTTCCCAATACTAAATAGCTGGAGATCACCGCTCGCATGACCGAGAGGTACGACAATACTGGATTTCACCGAGCGAAAAAATACGGCACAGACGCTCCAGAAACCCTGAAAACACGCCCGACAAGGGTCAAACCCCTGCCCATCCTTTTTGACACAATACAGTGAAGATGCGCTATCTGACTCACAGGTCACGCATTATGCGTGCCTTGCGCAAAACATCCAGCCACAAACAAGCGTTCAACCGCCCAGTGGAAGAGGAAAAAATCGGAAATGATTGAGCAAAAAAGGCGCGACAACGAACCAACGAGAAATTGCCGGCATCATTGATGCCGGCAATTAGAGAAGAGATCAAAGCTTGTTGAACAGGCTCAACTGGGCAATTTTGACGAAGGACAGTTGCGAGGCCTGCAACAGCGATTGCTGGAACGCCAAGTCGATGGATGCCGTTGCGACATCCGTATCACCAATAGCCGCCTGGGTACTGGTGTTAGCCAGGCCCATACTGACGTTTTCGGCGCTCTGGATTTCAATGGCGTTCAATCGCGCCCCTATCGCTCCTCGAACGTTATCGACCTGCTCACTGGCATTGGAAAGGTTACTGATCGCCGCATTCACCGAGTCCTTCAGCTTGATCTGTGCCAGATCATTGCCATCGGCGGGCGTTTCCAATGCTTGACGCAACTGGCTCAAGGTATCCAGGGCACTTTGCGTTTGGTGACTACTCGCACCCACCACGAACTGATCGTCCGCTTGCGGGGCACCGGTAAAATCAAGCTTCACGCCCGCGACCGTGATCGACCCTCCCGCCAGTACACCCCCACCAATCGCCTTGCTGTCTGCACTCATTGGCTGGGCATAGACCTGATAATTGCTGGCATCGGTGAATTTGATCACCACCCCGCTGTTGGGAAACCCGTTGACGTAGTCTGCCTGGTTAGCGACGCCGGACCCGGTGATCTGGGCCGTCGAACCGTTGCTCGAGGTCCGCGATGCATTGAAGCTGTCAGGCTTGGTGCCCAGCGAAAAGATGTGGTCCTTGACCTCTTGATCAGGGGTCATTGGCAGCGTGGTCGCAGGATCCACAGGCGCCTTGAGTCGCAACGAGATGTCGAACTCCACCCCCCGCAGACTGATGGTCGAGCCACCCTCTTTACTTGAGTCGAACGTGCCATTTCCAGGCACCTCGCTCGTGACATCGTTACCGTCCTTGTCCGCGATAGTGTAATGAGTACTGTCTACAAACCTCAGCTCGTAGGGCTCTCCCGCGGCAAATTTCTTGATGTAGGTCGCATTCGACTGCACCAGGCCGGCAGACACGGAAACGGTACCGTCATTGGGCTTCGACGGATCGAGGACTGCCTGGGTACGCCCCGAGTTCGTCGCCGACTCAAGGATGCTTTTACCGGTATCGTTGCTGGCCATGGACAAGGTGTCCGACACCTGCAGGCTCAACTGTGTGTCATCACCCTGGTAGGTGTAGGTGCCATCGTTGTTACGCACATAGGGTGGTATAGAGGTTTTCGAGCCAGAAAACATGTAGTTGCCCGACGAATCCTTGCTGTTGAGCAAACCCAGTACTTGCTGCTCAATCTCACCTATCTCGCTGGCAATGGATTTTCGATCAGCATCACTGTAACCACCATTACCCGCCTGAAGCGCCAACTCGCGACCACGCTGCAACGCGGTGTTAATGCTTTCAAGCACGCTTTCCTGGTTGGTCAGCGAACTCTTGATACTGCCCATGTTGGTGCTGTACTGCCCCAACAAGTCTTTCTGCTGCTGCAACATCAGCAACTTTGCAGCGCCAACAGGATCATCACCAGCACTCTGGATGCGCACGCCCGACGTGATCTGCTCCTGAGTCTTCACAATCGAGGAGAAGTTGTTCTGGTACTTGGCCGCACTCGTCTCAAAGTACTGGGCTGTAGAAATTCGCATCGTCGAAGACTCCCTTAAAGACTGTTGATCAGCGTGCTGAAGGTTTCTTGCGCGGCCTTGATAATCTGCGACGACGCGGTGTAGTACTGCTGGAACTTCAAGAGGTCGGCGGCTTCGTCGTCCAGGTTGACCTGGGACACCGACGCGACTTCGGATTTGGCCCGGGACAGGATCGCGCCACTGGCGGTGCTGTCACCCAGGGCCTGGCTGGCCTTGGCACCCACCTGTTCGACCAGGCGGCTGTAGGCGGTGGTCATGCTCATCCCGGCGTTGCCGCCCGTCACACCCACCGTTGCCTTGGTTTGCAAAGCCAACAGCTCGTTGGCGTTGCTGTTGTCCTTCTTGCCGTCTGCGTTGAACGCGATTTCGTACTTGTCATTCTTCGACGGCGAGCCACTGACCGTGGTGTTGAACGAAAACGACTTTCCGGGGATCGGTGCGCCTGAGGCATCAAGCATCGGCACATTGATGGTCAGGTCATTGCTTTGGCCAGGCACGATGGTGCCCGTGCCGATGCTCTGCCCTTTCGCGTTGAACACTTCGTAGGCTTGACTGCCACCCGCCGCATCCTTGAAGGCCAGGGTCACTGGCATCGAGTCCTTGATACCTGCCTGCAAGGCTGCCAGATCGGCACCGCCATAGATATCCAACGGCGTGGACAGCACTGGAGGGGTCAATGCGCCGGTGCCGCCATTGCTCGTGCTGCCGGTGGCAGCCAGCGGGCCGGCAAACGCGAGCTTGTTCGAGTCGGTCATCTGGGTCTTGATGGAACTCGCGGCGTTGCGAGTCGGCGTCACCTTGAACGAATCACCCGCGCTGAGACCACCACCGTTCAGATCCAGCTTGAAACCATCGATTTCTGCTGCCGGGGACAGGTCGAAAGAGCCCATGTCCTTGCCGTCGGAACGCTTGACCGTGTACTTGTCGGCCGCAGTGAAGGTGACCGAATAATCGAAGGTGGTCAGTGCGCTGGAATTGGTGATCGTGACATCCAGATTGCCCGAACCGGTACTGTTGTTCGACGCCCCCAGGCTGCGCTGGCTGATCGCGGTGGCACTGTTGATGTTGGAGAACAGCGAAGCACCAAACTCGCCATTGGCATCGAGCCCTTGGCCCAATTGGCTATTGATCTTGTCAGCCATCACCAGGGCGGTGCGGCCCAGGTCGTTCTGCGCCGGCACCAGCACATCGTCGCGATAACGCAGCAGGCCGCCAATCTTGCCGCCGCTGATGACCGAGGTGACGTCACTGGTTTTAGACGGCGAGTTGAGCTGGATATTCAGCTGGCTTTTGTCGATGCCGGTGCGGGCGGTCGAGAGGGTGTTGGAGGTGTTGCCCAGCACCAGGGGCTGGCCGTTCCCCAGGGAGACGTTGTAACTGCCGTTCTGTTCCTGGACCGTGACACCCACCAACTCGTTGAGCGAGCGCACCGCTTCATTGCGCGCATCGAGCAAGTTGCTCGGGCCACTGCCGGAAGAAGTGCTGGCCTGGGCAATCTGCTGGTTCAACGAAGCGATCGACGCCGTCAGCTGGTTGACCTGCCCGGTCAAGGTCGTCAACTGGCTGTTGATCCCTTCGTTCTGCTGCGTCATCTGCGACGCCAGGGCGTTGAAGCGATTACTCAGGGTTTGCGCATTGGTCAGCAGCAGTTGCCGGGCGGCGGTGTCGCTCGGTGTACCGGCGGCCGTCTGGACCGAAGTGAAGAAGCTGCTCAACACCGCACTGATCCCCGTGTTCTTGTCGGAGAAGAGCTTGTCGAGCGGGTTCACCTGATCGAGGTAGGCGTTGGCGTCACTGCTCAACGACGTGGAGGTCTGCAACTGGTTATCGAGGTAGGCGTTATAGACCCGACGCACATCGGCCAGGGTTGTACCGCTGCCGATGAACACGCCGCCATACAGGTTCGACGCGTTGCTCACCTGAGTGGTCTGCTGACGTGAATAGCCGGCCGTGTTGGCATTGGCAATGTTGTTGCCGACGGTCGCCAGTGAAACCTGGCTGGCATTGAGCCCCGACATTCCGATGTTGAGCAAACTCATGGTTCAGACCCTTATGTCTATAAAGGCGTTGTGGAAACGCCCGCCGCAGCGTAGTTCTGATAACTCGTCATCTGCCTGGCTATCTGCGAAATCTTGCTGGCGTAAGCCGGGTCGGTTGCGTAACCGGCCTTTTGCAGCTCGCGCACAAACTGTTCCGGGTTATCGGCCGACTTCACTACATCTTGATAGCGATTATTGGTTTGCAGCAGCGTGACAAGGTCATGGAAGCTGTCCTTGTAGGAGTCGTAGGAACGGAACTCGGCCGTCTCCTTGACCATCTCGCCGTTCCTGAATTCGCTGGTGATCGCCCGTGCCGAATCACCCTTCCAACTGCTGCCGGCCTTGATGCCGAACAGGTTGTGGCTGCTGCTGCCATCCTGGGCGCGCATGACCGATTTGCCCCAGCCGGTTTCCAGGGCGGCCTGGGCCACCAGGTAGCGCGGATCGACGCCAATGCGGTCGGCCGCTTCCTTGGCCATCGGCAGCATGGTGCTAACGAATTCGTCGGCGCTGCTGAAGGCTTTTTTCGCTGGCGCCAAGGGGATTTGTGCGATGGCGCGCCCGTGAATCTGCAGGGACCCGCTCTCAGCTGCCTGGGCATTGGCCAGCCAGTCGCCGTTGTACAAGGGTCCGGAACCGCTGCTTGCGACGCGCTCAGGCAATGGCGCCTTGTTGACCACCCCAGCATTGGTTGGCGTGGCGGAAGGCACCAGGCCCGCGAGCAAGCGATCGGCCAGTTTCGGCGGCAGCGCCAGCCGGCGCTGATTGATCAGCGCCATGTCATTGCGGTGCGCGCCCTCGCCGCTCGGTGCGCTGACCGAACGTGAAGCCCACAATGGACGTTCGCCATTGACCCGCGACAGCGGCCCATGGAGCGCCGTCGTGCCGGCGGCCACCGGGGTTTGCGCAGCGGCTTTCGCGGCCTCTTGCTTGGCGGCGGACAGCGTTGCCGCCTCACCCGGCGCCAGCGGCTTGTTCTTCGACATCTGGCGCATCAGCACATCCGCCAGGCCGATACCGCCACCCTCGCGGGACATCGAAACCGCCAGTTGCTGGTCGTACATTTCCTGGTACTGCTTGGCTTCGGCGGTGTTCATCGGGTTGTCCTTGCCCAACGATTCGGTGGCCGAGCGCATCGACTTGAGCATCTCGCCAAGGAACAGCGACTCGAACTCCTGCGCCACCTTGCGCATGTTGGCGTCGCTGTTCTTGTCGCCGACCTTGAGCTGGTTCAGCCGGTTCAGGTCGGAAAAAGCACCGGAATCGCTGCTGCTGACCCGACCGCTCTTGTTCATGTCCATGGTCGCCGTCCTCAGATCACGATCAGGTCGGCTTGCAAGGCGCCAGCCTGTTTCAGTGCTTCAAGAATCGCCATCAGGTCGCCCGGTGCCGCGCCGACCTGGTTCACCGCACGCACGATTTCGTCGAGGGTGGTGCCCGGGCCGAACTTGAACATCGGCTTGGCTTCCTGCTCGGCGTTGACCCGCGAGCGCGGCACGACGGCCGTCTGGCCATTGGACAGCGGACCTGGCTGGCTGACGATAGGGTCTTCGGTAATGGTCACGGTCAAGCTGCCGTGGGTGACGGCGGCCGGCGAAACCTTGACGTTCTGGCCAATCACGATGGTGCCGGTGCGCGAGTTGATGATGACCTTGGCCACCGCCTGCCCCGGATCGATCTCGAGGTTTTCCAGGATCGACAGGTAATCGACACGCTGGCTTGGGTCCAGCGGCGCGGTGACGCGCACCGATCCGCCGTCGATGGCCTGGGCCACGCCAGGGCCGAGCATGTCGTTGATCTTGTCGACGATGCGCTTGGCCGTGGTGAAGTCGGAACGGTTGAGGTTCAGGGTCAGGCTGTTGCCCTGGTTGAAACCGCTCGGCACGGCGCGCTCGACCGAGGCACCGCCGGGGATGCGACCGGCCGACGGCACGTTGACCGTGATCTTCGAGCCGTCGCGACCTTCGGCATCGAAACCGCCGACTACCAGGTTGCCCTGGGCCACCGCATAGACGTTGCCGTCGATCCCCTTGAGCGGCGTCAGCAGCAAGGTGCCGCCGCGCAGGCTCTTGGAGTTACCGATGGAGGCCACGGTGATGTCGATCTGCTGACCTGGCTTGGCGAAGGCCGGTAAGTCGGCACTGATCGAGACTGCCGCGACGTTCTTCAACTGCACGTTGCCCGAACCCGGCGGCACTTTGATGCCGAACTGCGAGAGCATGTTGTTGAAGGTCTGCAAGGTGAATGGGGTTTGCGTCGTCTGGTCGCCAGTGCCGTTAAGCCCGACCACCAGGCCGTAACCGATCAATTGGTTGGTGCGCACGCCGGAAATGCTGGCGATGTCCTTCAGGCGCTCGGCTTGAGCGTTGAAGGCCGCAGACATCAACAATGCGGCCACCATGAGGCTTTTGAAATGCAAGGTGACCACCTAGAAAGGGAACAGCGGGCTGAGGAAGAAACGGTCGAACCAGCCTGGCTGACTCGCATCGGCAAAGGAACCGGTGCCCGAGTAGGTGATGCGTGCATCGGCGACGCGGGTCGACGACACGGTGTTGTCGGTGGCAATGTCATCGGCGCGCACCAGGCCGGCAATCCGTACCAGTTCGTCACCGGTGTTGAGGGTCAGCCACTTCTCGCCACGCACGGCGATGATGCCGTTGGGCAAGACATCCGCCACCGTCACGGTGATCGAACCGGTCAGGCTGTTGCCCTGCCCGGCCTTGCTGTCGCCCTTGGTCGCGCGGTCACCTTCATAGCTGGCGCTCAGGCTCAGGTCGCCATCGCCGAACGGGTTGTTGGTGGTTGCGCTGCTACCGAACAGCGAGGTCAGGCCGATGCCGGTCTTGCTGTTTTTGCCAATTTGCGAGTTGGCGTTTTTACTCGCCTGGGTCTTCTCGTTCAGGGTGATGGTGATGATGTCACCGACCCGGAACGCCTTGCGGTCGCTGTACAGGTTCTGCTCGAAACCGGCCTGGTAGATCGAACCGTTGTTGGCGGCAGCCGGCAACGGCGTGCGCGGCAACACCGGGGCGTAGTAAGGGTCATTGGGCTTGGGCGACACGGGCACGCAGCCTGCGAGCGCGGTAATCCCACTCAATGCCAGAACAGAGACGAAGCGTTTCATGACCCTACCTCACGGTGCTGCAGGCGGCCGCACGGCCGCCTCATAGACTTGATTACAGATTCTGCGTTACGAACGAGAGCATCTGGTCGGCGGTGGAGATCACCTTGGAGTTCATCTCGTAGGCGCGTTGGGTGGTGATCATGTTGACCATCTCTTCAACGGTGCTGACGTTGGAAGTTTCCAGGGTGTTCTGCAGCGTGGTGCCGAAACCGGCGAGGCCCGGGGTGCCAACTTGCGGCGCGCCACTGGCGGCGGTTTCCAGGAACAGGTTGTTGCCCACCGCTTGCAAGCCGGCCGGGTTGATGAAGTCGGCGGTCTGCAGGTTGCCGATCACCTGGGAAGCCGGGTTGCCGGCGACGGTGATGGACACGGTGCCGTCCTTGCCCACGGTGAAGGTCTGGGCGTCGTTCGGAATGACGATCGCCGGCTCCAGGGCAAAGCCGCTGGCGTTGACGATCTGGCCGTTGGAGTCCAGGTGGAAAGTACCGTCACGGGTGTAGGACGTGGTGCCGTCCGGCTGCAGGATCTGGAAGAAGCCGCGACCGTCGATGGCCATGTCCAGGGGTTGCTCGGTGGTTTGCAGGCTGCCGGCGTTGAAGTTTTTCTGGGTACCGACAATGCGCACACCGGTACCCAGTTGCAGGCCCGATGGCAGTTCGCTGTCCTGGGTCGACTGGGCGCCTGGCTGACGCTTGATCTGGTACAGCAAGTCCTGGAACTCGGCGCGGTCACGCTTGAAACCCGTGGTCGACACGTTGGCCAGGTTGTTGGAAATGGTGGTCAGGTTGGTGTCCTGGGCGGACAGACCGGTTTTGGCAACCCATAGAGCCGGAAGCATTCGATTCTCCTCGTGCGCCTGTTTTACGGCGCGACGTTCTGGTAATTAGCTGATCTGCAAGACCCGAGCCATGGCCTGGTCGTCTTCTTTGGCGGTGTTCATCATCTTGATGTGCAGCTCGAACTGCTTCGACAGGGCCAGCACCTGGGTCATCTCGTCCACGGCATTGACGTTGCTCGACTCAAGGAAACCGGACACCAGCTTGACCCCGGCATCGGCTTGCGCAGGTGCACCGTCCTTGGTGTGGATCGAACCGTCCAGGCCCTTGGTCATGTTCTTGATGTCCGGGTTGACCAGCTTGATGCGATCGACTTCGGCCATGACGCGCGGGCCTTCGCCCATCGCCCGGATGCTGATGGTGCCGTCCTCGCCGACTTCGATCTGCTGTTCGGGCGGCACGGCAATCGGTCCGCCATTGCCGATCACCGGCATGCCATTGCCAGCGCGCAGTACGCCCAAGGCGTCCACCACCAGGCTGCCGGTACGCACGTAGCTTTCGCCGCCATCGGGGTTCTGCACCGCCAGCCAGCCACTGCCCTGCACGGCGACATCCAGGTCGCGCCCGGTCTGTACCAGGGAGCCAGGGGTAAAGTCGGTAGCCGGGCGCTCGGACAAGGCAAACGCGCGCGCCGGAAAGCTGTCGCCGAACACCGGCATCGAGCGGGCCTGCTCCAGGTCTTTCTGGAAGCCGCTGGTAGAGATGTTCGCCAGGTTGTTGGCATGAGCCTTTTGCGCCAGCGCATTCTGGCTGGCACCGGTCATTGCCACATAAAGGTACTTGTCCACACGCTTTCCTCTGCCTGCCGGACGTTTGCCGCCCGATGCTGTACTGACGTGGCATAAGCAATTTGCAGACCAAGTTGTTTTTGGTGGCGCGAAGCCCGGCAAATAAAGGACTTGAGGGTATTTATAGGGAAACGGGGGATTGTGTCAGAGACGAAAAACCGGCGGTGTCGTGCCGGTGGGTGGCAAGGCTTGGCCTTGGGCGATGGCCACCGCCGCCTTCGCGAGCAGGCTCGCTCCCACATTGGATCTGCGGCGCACTGAAGATCCCCTGTGGGAGCGAGCCTGCTCGCGAAGAGGCGTGCGCTATCACCGCAAAAATCAGCTAGGACTCTGTCTTGCCCACCTCATAATCACGCAACTTGTTGGCAATGGTGGTATGCGAAACCCCCAGCCTTTTACCCAGTTGCCGACTGCTCGGATGCTCGGAATACAAACGCTCCAGCACCGCTTTCTCAAAGCGCCCGACAATCTCGTCCAGCCCACCCTCCAGCGAAAAGTCGCCAAGTGGCTGACGCACGCCATAATCCGGCAGACGAATATGCTCGGCCTTGACCGTCCCGCCATCGCACAGGGAGACCGCCTGGAACAGCACGTTTTCCAGTTGCCGTACGTTACCCGGCCAATGGTAATGGCTCAGCCGGTCCATGGCCGCGGGTGCGAGTTTCGGCAGCGGGCAACCGATCTGCCGGCTGGCCTGATCGAGAAAGTGCTCCACCAGCGGCGTCAGGCCGTCGAGGCATTCTCGCAGCGGCGGGATGTGCAACGACAGCACGTTCAAACGGTGATACAGGTCCTGGCGAAACTCGCCGCGGGCACAGAGTTCGGACAGGTCGACCTGGGTCGCGCAAATCACCCGCACATCGAGGTAAACCTCCTCATCGCTGCCGACGCGACGGAAGCAGCCATCCTGTAGGAAACGCAGCAGTTTCACCTGCAACCGCGGGCTCATTTCCCCGACACCATCGAGAAACAACGTACCGCCGGCCGTCAATTCCAACAGGCCGAGCTTACCCTCGGCCCGGGCGCCCTCGAAGGCACCAGGGCCATAGCCGAACAACTCGGTCTCGGCCATGGACTCCGGCAGGCCGGCGCAATTGAGCGCCATCAGCGGCGATTGCCCACGCGGGCTGGCCAGGTGGCAGGCGCGTGCCAACAGCTCTTTACCGGTACCGGTTTCGCCTTCTATCAATAGCGGTGCATCGAGTGGTGCCATGCGCCGGGCTTCGCGCACCACTGCCGCCATCACCTTCGAGCTTTGAAAGATGCTGTCGAAGCCGCGCAACTCCTGCTTGCGCACGTTATAGATGCGCTCGCCCACCCGGTCGGCACGGTGCAGGGTCAACACCGCCCCGGCCATGGCTTCGCTGTCGTCATGCTCCGATTGCAGGGGCGCGATGTCGGCCAGGAACACATCGCCCTTGACCTTGACCCGCAGTCCGTTGATCCGCGATTTGTTGGCGCGCACCAGCTCCGGCAAGTCGAAATCCTCGGCGTAACGCGACAAGGGAATCCCCGGCACTTCATCCACCCGCACGCCCAGCAACTGCGCCGCCGCGCGGTTGGCCGCGACGATCGAACCGCCCATGTCGATCGACAGCACCGGAAACTCCAGCGCGCCGAGCAACGCATTGAGCTCCATGTGCCGACGCTCACTGGGCATCAGCCCTACGCGCTTGACACCGAACACCCCGGCAATCGCTTCGAATTTCGGACGCAGCGCCTGGAACTGGATATTGATCAGGTTCGGACAGTGCAGGTAAATGGCATTGCCATGCTCGCCCCCCACTTCGCCCCGAGCGACGTTGATGCCGTACTCGACCAACAGGTTGAGAATGTCGCGCAGGATGCCGATGCGGTTCTGGCAGTGGACTTTGATACGCATATAGAGGCCTGGACAGTGATGAAGAGGCCCCTCGCAGGATTTTTTCTGCAGGAACGCTCACTTTGTCGTCAAGATTATGTGACAGGTGAAGGGCTTTTCCTACCCGCCAATCTCAACATCTACGCGATGACGCCCAATACGTAACGAAAACTTTACGAATTGACCGTGAATTTCCCGCACAGGACGCGTTCCACCGGCTGCATCGAAGCAATTGTTGGGGTATTCCTAGGTCCAAAGCAGTACATAACAAGAACGAATCCCCTAGCAGGAGAGCAGCATGAAGCAGACGCAATACGTGGCTCGTGAGCCCGATGCGCAAGGTTTTATCGACTACACCGCTGAAGAACACGCGGTGTGGAACACGCTGATCACTCGCCAACTGAAAGTGATCGAAGGGCGTGCGTGCCAGGAATACCTGGACGGTATCGAAAAACTCGGTCTGCCCCACGACCGCATTCCGCAACTGGGCGAGATCAACAAGGTCCTCGGTGAAACCACCGGCTGGCAAGTCGCCCGCGTTCCGGCGCTGATTCCCTTCCAGACCTTTTTTGAGTTGCTCGCCAGCAAGCAGTTTCCAGTGGCTACCTTCATTCGAACCCGCGAAGAGCTGGATTACCTGCAAGAGCCGGACATTTTCCACGAGATTTTCGGCCACTGCCCTTTGCTGACCAACCCCTGGTTCGCTGAATTCACCCACACCTACGGCAAACTTGGGCTGCAGGCTTCCAAAGAAGAGCGCGTGTACCTGGCGCGCCTGTACTGGATGACGATCGAATTCGGTCTGCTCGACACCCCGCAAGGCCAGCGCATCTACGGTGGCGGCATCCTTTCTTCGCCCAAGGAAACCGTGTATTGCCTGTCGGATGAGCCTGAGCGCCAGGCATTCGATCCGCTGGAGTGCATGCGCACGCCTTACCGGATCGACATTCTGCAACCGCTGTATTTTGTGCTGCCGAACCTCAAGCGCCTGTTCGACCTGGCCCACGAAGACATCATGGGCATGGTCAAGCAAGCGATGCAGATGGGTCTGCACGCGCCAAAATTTCCGCCAAAACCAAAAGCCGCGTGATCCGCAGCTTTTAGCATCAAGTGAGCCTGTCCGGAACCGACGCTTTGCTTTAGCGTGGTGACATTGACGGCCGAATTCCAATAATACGATTTCAGGAACCCATCATGACCGCATTAACCCAAGCCCACTGCGAAGCCTGCCGCGCCGACGCCCCACAAGTCAGCGACGAAGAACTGCCGATCCTGATCAAGCAGATCCCCGACTGGAACATCGAAGTTCGCGACGGCATCATGCAGCTGGAAAAGGTTTTCCTGTTCAAGAACTTCAAGCACGCCCTGGCGTTCACCAACGCCGTCGGTGAAATCTCCGAGGCCGAAGGCCATCACCCTGGCCTGCTGACCGAGTGGGGCAAAGTCACCGTGACCTGGTGGAGCCATTCGATCAAGGGCCTGCACCGCAACGACTTCATCATGGCGGCGCGCACAGACGAAGTGGCCAAGGACGCCGAGGGCCGCAAGTAATGCATTTCGACGCCATCGGCCGGGTGCCCGGCGACCCGATCCTCGGCCTGATGGAGGCCTATGCGCAGGACCCAAACCCGCGCAAATTCGACCTTGGCGTGGGTGTCTATAAAGACGCCCAGGGCCTGACCTCGATTCCCCAGGCCGTGAAACTCGCTGAGGCGCGACTGGTGGATCGCCAGACCACCAAGACCTACATCGGCGGTCATGGCGACCCGGCTTTTGGCAAAGTCATCAACGAGTTGGTGCTCGGCGCCGACTCGAAGCTGATCGCCGAACAGCGCGCCGGCGCCACCCAGACCCCGGGCGGCACCGGGGCGTTGCGCTTGAGCGCCGACTTCATCGCCCAGTGCCTGCCGGGCCGTGGGGTCTGGCTGAGCAATCCGACCTGGCCGATCCACGAAACCATTTTCGCCGCGGCCAAGGTCAAGGTCAGCCATTACCCGTACGTGGGCAGCGACAACCGTCTCGACGTCGATGCGATGCTTGCCGTGCTCAATGAAGCCCCCAAGGGCGACGTGGTACTGCTGCACGCCTGCTGCCACAACCCGACCGGCTTCGATCTGTCCCATGATGACTGGCGTCGGGTGCTAGAGGTGGTGCGTCGGCGCGAGTTGCTGCCGCTGATCGACTTCGCCTACCAAGGCTTCGGCGACGGCCTGGAGCAGGACGCGTGGTCGACTCGACTGTTTGCCGCCGAATTGCCGGAAGTCCTGATCACCAGTTCCTGCTCGAAGAACTTCGGCCTGTACCGCGACCGCACCGGGGCGCTGATTGTCTGCGCGAAATCTGCGGACAAGCTGACCGACATCCGCAGCCAACTGGCCAACATCGCCCGCAACCTGTGGTCGACGCCGCCCGATCACGGCGCTGCCGTGGTGGCGACCATCCTCGGCGACCCGGAGCTGAAAAACCTCTGGGCCGACGAAGTGGAAACCATGCGCTTGCGCATTGCACAACTGCGCAGCGGTTTGCTCGAAGCGCTGGAGGCCTACGGTTTGCGTGAGCGCTTCGCGCACATTGGCATGCAGCGCGGAATGTTTTCCTACACCGGGCTGTCACCTGAACAAGTGAAAGACCTGCGGGATAACCACAGCGTGTACATGGTCAGCTCGGGCAGGGCGAACGTGGCGGGGATCGATGCGTCGCGTCTTGACCTGTTGGCCGAAGCCATCGCGAAAGTCTGCAAATAACTCTCCTTCACTGATCATTCCCACACTCCGCGTGGGAATGCAGCCCGGGACGCTCCTTCACTGATCGTTCCCACGCTCCGCGTGGGAATGCAGCCCGGGACGCTCCGCGTCCCATCCAAAGCCGAACGCAGAGCGTCCGTGGAGGCATTCCCACGCAGAGCGTGGGAACGATCGACTGCCACGTTCTTCACTACCTGTCTAGACAATCCCATTCGTCGAAACAAATAGATATAAAAGTCTATTTGTCATTTTTACTCCTGTATCCTGCCAAGGCTTTTTTGAAAGCGCGGATCGACCAGATCTATCAACAGACTTAGCGAGGAGCGCGACCATGCACGAGATTCCTAATCTCCCCTTCCCAAGCCTGCACGTACCTGAGCAGACGACCACGCAACAAGCCGGTGCCCAACAGCCCGAGCCGAAAGAAGCCACTGACTGCCGCCAGGCTGACAGCGAAGACTGACACACCCGCCGTACAGACTGTGTGGAAAGCGCTAACATGCGCTTTCCACACCGCCTGAACAGTGAGCCCTCCATGACCGACGAATTTTCCGAAGCCCAAGCCAGCGTCCTGATCGGCACCGCCGAGAAAATGATCGAAATCTGGAATCGCCTCTCCCCCGAAAAACAAGCCGCCCTGCTCGCCCGCTTCGGCAGCGAAGAAAATGCCCTGGCCGCCCTGGTCACCACGCAACTGGTAGCGCCTGCCAAGCCCTGATCTATCCGTCCGGCAAATAGTTTTACTTTTTCCACGACCGGCAGCCACTCGCGCCGCTATCATAAGCAGCCTATCTAAACCTGCTTTCCCGTGGACCTTTACCCATGCCTGAACAACAGCGCCCCCTGGCGGTCACGCTGCAAGTCGTTTCCATCGTCCTGTTTACCTTCATCGGCTACCTCAACATCGGCATTCCCTTGGCGGTACTGCCAGGCTATGTCCATAGCGACCTGGGCTTTGGCGCCGTAATCGCCGGGCTGGTGATCAGCGTGCAGTACCTGGCCACCCTGCTCAGCCGCCCCTACGCCGGGAAAATCATCGACAACAAGGGCAGCAAACTGGCGGTCATGTATGGCCTGGCGGGCTGTGGCTTGAGCGGCGTGTTCATGCTGCTATCGGCCTGGACCCAAAGCCTGCCGATGCTCAGCCTGATCAGTTTGCTGATCGGCCGCCTGGTGCTCGGCAGCGCCGAAAGCCTGGTGGGTTCCGGCTCGATTGGCTGGGGCATCGGCCGGGTCGGCGCGGCGAACACCGCCAAGGTCATCTCATGGAACGGCATCGCCAGTTACGGCGCATTGGCGGTGGGCGCGCCCTTGGGCGTGTTGCTGGTCAAGCAGATGGGCTTGTGGAGCATGGGCGTGAGCATTGTGCTGCTGGCAGTACTTGGCCTGCTGCTGGCGTGGCCGAAAACCGCCGCGCCCATCGTTGTCGGTGAACGCTTGCCGTTCATGCACGTGCTCGGTCGGGTCTTGCCCCACGGTTGCGGCCTCGCCCTGGGCTCGATTGGCTTTGGCACCATCGCCACCTTCATCACTCTGTATTACGCCACCCAGCACTGGGACAACGCCGTGTTGTGCCTGAGCCTGTTCGGAGCGAGCTTCATCGGTGCGCGCCTGCTGTTTGGCAACCTGATCAATCGCCTTGGCGGTTTTCGCGTGGCGATTGCCTGCCTGTCGGTGGAAACCCTGGGCCTGTTACTGCTGTGGCTGGCACCCGATGCGCATTGGGCGTTGGCGGGCGCGGCATTGAGCGGTTTTGGTTTCTCGCTGGTGTTCCCGGCACTGGGTGTCGAAGCGGTCAACCTGGTGCCGGCCTCCAGTCGTGGTGCGGCGGTCGGCGCCTATTCGCTGTTCATCGACTTGTCACTGGGGATCACCGGGCCGTTGGCCGGTGCGATTGCGGCGGGATTCGGCTTCGCCTCGATCTTCCTGTTCGCCGCCATTGCCGCGCTAAGCAGTCTGATGCTCTGCATCTACCTGTATCGGCAAGCCCCAAGGCATCGACAAGCGCGAGACGCTGGCTAGAAATCCACCTTGCCGCGCCCGGCCTTGATGTTGCCGCGCTTGCTCTTGGATTCAAGCCGACGAGTTTTCGAGCCGAGGGTCGGCTTGGTCGGCCGGCGTTTCTTCTCGACCTTGGTAGCGCTCTGGATCAACTCGACCAAACGCTCCAGCGCGTCGGCGCGGTTCTGCTCCTGGGTCCGGTATTGCTGGGCCTTGATGATCAGCACGCCTTCGCTGGTGATGCGACTGTCGCGCAGCGCCAGCAGCCGCTCCTTGTAGAACTCGGGCAAGGACGAGGCCGGAATGTCGAAACGCAGGTGCACTGCGCTGGAAACCTTGTTGACGTTCTGCCCACCGGCCCCTTGGGCGCGAATGGCCGTCAATTCGATCTCGGCATCCGGCAGATGCACGTTGTTGGAAATCACCAGCATGGAAAAGCGTCCGTAATCAGAGGGTGCAGGATACCGCGAATAGGTGGGAGGAATACGGACCTTGTGGGAGCGAGCCTGCTCGCGAAGGCGGCGTGCCAGGCAACAGTGATGTCAACTGACAGGGCCCCTTCGCGAGCAGGCTCGCTCCCACAGGGTCTTGTGTGAACCCTGAAAAAAACAAACCCGGCACATGGCCGGGTTTGTTGTTTCTGTGCAGCGTTACTCCACGGCTGCTTGCAAGGCGCGCTGTGCATGGCGCTTGTTCTTGATGCCGTAGCAGACCCACATGAACACCAGCCACACCGGAATCGCGTACACCGACGTCTGGATCCCCGGAATCAACAACATCACGCCAAGGATGAACAACACGAACGCCAGGCAGATGTAGTTGCCGTACGGATACCAAAAGGCCTTGAACAGCGGCGTCTGTTTGGTCTTGTTCATGTGCTGGCGGAACTTGAAGTGCGAGTAGCTGATCATCGCCCAGTTGATCACCAACGTGGCCACTACCAGCGACATCAGCAACTCAAGCGCGCTGTGCGGGATCAGGTAGTTCAGCAGTACCGCGATCAGGGTCACGGCGGCCGAGGCCAGGATCGAACGCACCGGCACGCCGCGCTTGTCGATCTTCGCCAGTGCTTTCGGCGCATCGCCCTGCTCGGCCATGCCCAGCAGCATGCGGCTGTTGCAGTAGGTGCCGCTGTTGTACACCGACAAGGCCGCGGTCAGGACCACGAAGTTGAGGATGTGCGCAGCGGTGTTGCTGCCCAGCATCGAGAACACTTGCACGAACGGGCTGCCGCTGTAGGAATCACCGGAGGCGTTCAGGGTGGTCAGCAGGCTGTCCCACGGGGTCAACGACAGCAGGATCACCAACGCACCGATGTAGAAAATCAGGATGCGGTAGATCACCTGGTTGATCGCTTTGGGGATCACGGTTTTCGGCTTGTCGGCTTCGGCTGCGGTGAAACCGAGCATTTCCAGGCCGCCGAAGGAAAACATGATGAACGCCATGGCCATCACCAGGCCGGTGACGCCATTTGGGAAGAAGCCGCCGTGGGACCACAGGTTGCTGACCGCCGCTTGCGGGCCGCCATTACCGCTCACCAACAGGTAGCTACCCAAGGCAATCATGCCGACGATCGCCACGACCTTGATGATCGCGAACCAGAACTCGGCCTCGCCAAAGACTTTGACGTTAGCCAGGTTGATGGCGTTGATCAGCACAAAGAAAGCGGCTGCGGAGGCCCAGGTCGGGATGTCCGGCGCCCAGTAGTGGATGTATTTGCCGACCGCCGTCAGCTCCGACATGCCGACCAGGATGTACAGGATCCAGCAGTTCCAGCCCGACAGGAAGCCGGCAAAGCCGCCCCAGTACTTGTGCGCGAAATGGCTGAAGGAGCCGGCCACCGGATCTTCGACGATCATTTCGCCCAGCTGGCGCATGATCATGAAGGCGATGAAGCCGCAGATGGCGTAGCCGAGGATCATCGACGGCCCGGCGGATTTCAGTACCCCGGCCGAGCCGAGGAACAGACCGGTACCGATCGCGCCACCGAGGGCAATCAGTTGAATGTGGCGATTTTTCAGGCCGCGTTTCAGCTCGCCTGAATGCGAGTTTTGTCCACTCATGAAAAGGGTCTCACGCAAGGTTTGATGATATTCAGTTGACGTTGCTACTCAGAAGGACGTTAAGCAGCGTCGATCAAACCCCAGCGCAGGCACCAGGAGTTCAGCGTATTTACAACGGTCATGCGTCACCTGTTTGTTTTTATCTGTGACGAAATCGAACCCGACACGCTTGTGGCGCGGCGGAGTGAACAAGGCGGATAGCCTTGAGGTTTGCGCAGATGCGCAGGAGGTCACAGGTAAAACGCGGCGCATTGTACACCTGTAACCCCCTGCTGCCAGACCCCGCTGGATCAGCGTGTCGGTAGCCGGGATTGCATGTGTCCACCCCGAAGCGATCGGGCGGCAGCAAAAAGGACATCAGACCTTTGCAGGTCACGGGCGGGGACGGCGTAAAAACCGGCCCCCGATGAGAGCTGGAAACGGATTGCGGCGGTCATTGCGCCTCCTTTTTGTTATGCACCTGCACGACAGGCATGGCGCGCATGACACCTTGCATGGGATCGGGAAACAAGCGGGATAGAGCGGTGGAAGAAGGATCTGAGAGAATGAAGCGTAAGCATTTTCTTACGGGATCAAGAAAAAGGCGATTTCATGGGTTTTACCTGTGGATTTCGTCATGAAATCTTTACAGCGTGTAATTTTGGCTTTCCACTTCGGACACCTCGGTGCTGCAACTGGCGCTTTCGCGAGCAGGCTC
>NZ_APIO01000030.1:0-32656 GCF_000408945.1 Pseudomonas sp. G5(2012) | reverse complement strand
ATCGTTGACGCCCATCGCGACGGTGCGACGATTCGACATGCTCGCTCCTACAGCCACCCGGATGGAACCCGAGGGGCTATCCTGATGCCAACAGAAATAATGACCAGAAGGAGCAAAGCATGCGTACCCAGCAATTGGCCGGCACCCGGGTACCGGTCATCGGCCAGGGCACCTGGCAAATGGGCGAGGACCCTGCCCGCCATCAAGAGGAGGTCGCCGCACTGCGCCTGGGCATCGACTTGGGCATGACTCTGATCGACACCGCCGAAATGTATGGCGAAGGCGGTGCCGAACTAGTGGTGGGCGACGCCATCGCCGGCCAGCGCGACCAGGTCTTCCTCGTCAGCAAGGTCTACCCGCACAACGCCAGCCGCCAGGGCATTCCCCAGGCGTGCGAGCGCAGCCTGCGACGGCTGAAGACCGATTCCATCGACCTGTACCTGTTGCACTGGCGCGGCCAGTATCCCCTGGAAGAAACGGTAGAAGCCTTCGAACGCCTGCGTGAAGCCGGCAAGATAGGCCGTTGGGGCGTGTCCAACTTTGATCTCGACGACCTGCAAGAGCTCTCGACAGAGGGCTGTGCCACCAATCAAGTGCTCTATAACCTGGAGGAACGTGGCATAGAATTTGATCTATTGCCCTGGTGCAAGGAGCAACACATGCCGGTCATGGCTTACTGTCCGATCGGCCAGGCAGGGAAAATGCTGGCCAATGCTACGCTCAAACAAGTAGCTGCCCGCCACGACGCCACGCCTGCCCAGGTTTCCCTGGCCTGGCTGCTGCGCCAGGACGGCGTGATCGCCATCCCCAAGGCCGTCCGCCCCGAACACGTGCGGCTCAATGCGCAAGCGGCGCAGTTGAAGCTGGAGGCTGGGGATCTGGAGGCGCTGGACCAAGCGTTTCAGGCGCCCAAACGCAAGCAGCGGTTGGCCATGGTCTAAGCCATCGCGGTGTCAGAGGGCTTCGACATGAGAAGCACCGATCAACCGGACGCCTTTAACCTGCAACGCTTCGTCCAGGCGCAGAACCCGGTGTTCGACCGGGTCCAGGCCGAACTCGAAGCCGGCCACAAGCGCAGTCACTGGATGTGGTTCGTTTTCCCGCAGTTCGCCGGGTTGGGTGACAGCGAAATGTCCCGGCGCTTCGCGATCCGTTCCCGGGAAGAAGCGCAGGCCTACCTAGAACACCCGCTGCTGGGTGTCCGGCTGCGCACGTGTACCCAACAGGTGCTGAACATCCGGCAGCGCTCGGTGGCAGCGATATTCGGCCACCCCGACGACCTGAAATTTCGCTCCTCGATGACCTTGTTCGCCCAGGTCGCGGACGACGACAGTCTCTTTCATCAAGCCTTGAACCAATACTTTCACGGCATTCTGGATGACTGGACCCTGTCGCTGATGGACTCAAAACAAGCCCAGTTGCCCCCCCACCAGGGTTGAGAAATCGTCATCGACAAACGGCAGGATAGCGTCTGCCACCGGTTGCAGTTGCCGGGTGATGTAGTGGTCGTAGTCGATGGGGGCACTGCGGATCTCCAGCGGCTCGGGGCCGGCGACAGTGATGACGTAGCTGATCCAGCCGCCATTCTGGTACTGCCGCGGGCGGCCTTGGCGATCGTTGTAATCGTCGGCAATCCGCGCCGCCCGTACATGGGGCGGGACGTTGCGCTGGTAGTCGTCCAGCGTGCGGCGCAGGCGCTTGCGGTAGATCAGGCGGTCGTCGAACTCACCGGCCAGGGTCTTGCGCACATACTCGCGCACGTAGTCCTGATAGGGTTTGCGGTGGAAGATCAGTGAATACAGCTCCTGCTGGAATTGCCTGGCCAGCAGCGACCAGTCGGTGCGCACGGTTTCCAGGCCCTTGTAGACCATTTCGTCGCTGCCATCGGCGCGCGTGACCAATCCGGCGTATCGCTTCTTGCTGCCCTCCTCCGCGCCGCGAATGGTCGGCATCAGGAAGCGTTTGTAGTGGGTTTCGAACTGCAGCTCCAGCACGCTCTCCAGGCCGTACTCTTCACGCACGTGCTCACGCCACCACTGGTTGACGTGGTCGACCAGCGCGCGGCCGATCTGCGCGGCCTCCTGCTGGCCGTGGGCGCGGCGCAGCCAGACGAAGGTCGAGTCGGTGTCGCCGTAGATCACCGTATGGCCCTGGTCTTCGATCAGCTTTCGGGTGCGCAGCATGATCTCGTGGCCACGCAAGGTAATCGATGACGCCAGGCGCGTGTCGAAGAAGCGGCAGCCACTGGAACCGAGCACGCCGTAGAACGCGTTCATGATGATCTTCAGCGCCTGGGACAGCGGCGCATTGTGCTCACGCTTGGCGGTTTCCCGGCCTTCGGCGACCCGGGCGACAATGGCGGGCAGGCAATGCCGGGTGCGGGAAAACCGCGCCCCGCGAAAACCCGGTACCGAGTCCTGGTCATCGGGGTGCTTGAGCCCTTCGATCAAGCCTACCGGGTCGATGAGGAAGGTACGGATGATCGACGGATAGAGGCTCTTGTAGTCGAACACCAGCACCGACTCGTACAACCCCGGTCGCGAGTCCATGACAAATCCGCCAGGGCTCGCTTGTGCCGGCTTGCTGCCCAGGTTTGGCGCAACGAAGCCCTGGCGATGCATCAACGGCATGTAGAGGTGGGTGAACGCCGCCACCGATCCGCCCATGCGATCGGCCGGCAACCCGGTGACACTGGCCCGCTCCAGCAGGAACTTGAGCAGCTCGGTCTTGGCGAAGATCCGCGTGACCAGCTCGCAGTCCTTGAGGTTGTACTTGGCCAGCGCCGGCTTGTCCTCGGCGAACATGCGGTTGATTTCATCCATGCGCTGGTACGGGTTATCAATCGACTTGCCTTCACCCAGCAGGGTTTGCGCGACATTTTCCAGGCTGAACGAGGGGAAGCTCCAGGTCGCCGAGCGCAGGGACTCGATGCCGTCGATGATCAGCCGGCCGGCGGCGGATGCAAAGTAATGATTGCCGCTGCCGTGTTCGCGCCATTGCATTTCCTCGCCGCCTCGCCCCAGTTTCAGCGGCACGGCCAGGCGTCGGGCGTGTTCATGCAAGACCCGCAGGTCGAACTGCACGACGTTCCAGCCGATGATCGCGTCAGGGTCGTGGCGGGCAAACCATTCATTGAGTTTCTTCAGCAGCAGGGTTCGCGATTCGCAGTATTCGAGCTGGAAATCCACCGCGCCGTGGTCGCCATTGGGCGGGCCGAGCATATACACCTGACGCTCGCCGCAACCTTCAAGAGCAATGGAATACAACTCGGCCTGGGCGGTGGTTTCAATGTCCAGGGACACCAGTTTCAGGCTGGGACGGTAGTCGGGATCGGGTTTCATCTGCGCCTCGAGCAGCAGGCCATCGCCCCCCGGCGTGCCGCCAAAGCGTACTGGCGCGGTGATGAACCGCTCCATCATGTAGCGCTCCGGCGGGCGCACATCGGCCTCGTACACCTCGACGCCCGCCCTGCGCAGTGCGGTTTCCAGGCGCATCAGTTGCCCGTGCTGCTGGCAATACAGGCCGAGCACCGGGCGATGTTCAAAGTCCTGCAGGGCCAGGGGCTTGAGCTCGACGTTTTTTTCGTCGCGCAACAGCGCCTCGGCCTGCTCGCGCTGATCGGCCGGGATAAACGCCACCGACGGCTGATGCGGCAGGCGGATGCGCCGGGGACCGCTATCGGTCGCCAGCCAGAACTCGACTTCGGTGCCCGCCGGCGTGTCGCGCCAATGCCGGGTCAGGACGAAGCCCTGGGGTAAATCCACCACTGCAGACCTCGGGTTTTGTTCAAGCGAGTAATTCTACGCGTCATCCACACCTGTAGGAGCTGCCGCAGGCTGCGATCTTTTGATTTTGATTTACAGGAGCAAGATCAAAAGATCGCAGCCTGCGGCAGCTCCTACAAAGGCTGCGATTTTTTCGGGTTCGGAAAAAATCCGCCGAATGACGTTTTTTGTGTGCTATCTGCCGCTTTTGCCCTTGCCCTGAACGCCTGGGTCTACGATTCTTCAAGGACAACGACAACACCCGGAAAACCGCCATGAAAACCGTCGCGCAACTGCTCAAGTTGAAAGATCAAAAGAACCAGGAAGTGCACCAGATCAAACCTGATCACATGGTGCTCGAAGCGCTGATGAAGATGGCCGAAAAAAACGTCGGTGCCTTGCTGGTGGTGGAGAATGACGAGGTACTGGGCATCATCAGTGAACGCGACTACGCGCGCAAACTGGTGCTGCATGGCCGCTCCTCCGTGGGCACGCCGGTACGCGACATCATGGTATCGCCCGTCATCACCGTGGACACCCATCAAACCGTCGACACCTGCCTGGGCATCATGTCCGACAGACGCTTACGTCACCTGCCGGTGGTGGAAAACGGCAAGTTGATCGGCCTGCTGTCGATCGGCGACCTGGTCAAGGAAGCCATCGCCGAACAGGCCGAGTTGATTCGCCAGCTGGAGCAGTACATTCGCGGCGAATAGTACGGGTACACCCCCCACATTATTAATTTGTGGTGATCAGGCAGGCCAATGCCTGGCAAAGACCGGCGCCAATATCGGATGCCGGTCAATGCGTTCCAGCCAGACGGAAAAGCCCGGCCGGGTTCGGCGCAAATGCTCGCGGCTGCCGCCCCAGCGTGTGACCACGGCCGCCAGCACATCCAGCGCGCCCGGAGCCTCTTCACCCAGGTACAGCTCAGCGGAAAACTGGTCGGCAAACACTTCCCAGCTCCAATGCAAGCGCTGCCGGGTACCGGCCATGAGGTTTTGCCGCGAGGCTTCATCAGCATTGGCCAGCCAGCGTTCCGGGTAATCGATGATGCCGATGGCCGCATAACAATTGCTGACGATGAACGCCAGGCCCCGAATGGCTTGGTCACGCTCGGCAGGGTCAGCCGGCAACAGGTTCGACTCGGGAAATGTCAGCCCGAGATGAATCAGGATCGCCGCGCTCTCCGTGAGGACACTGCCGTCGGGCAGTTGCAGCGTCGGAATCTGCTTGAGCGGATTGAGCTTCTCCAGTGCCTGGGCCGCCTGCGGGGACGTTTCGACATCAATGAAGCGATAGGCGATCTCACACAGCTCCAGGGCGGCCTCGATCGCAGCCGCGCCCGAGTTCTGGTGTCCGTAGAGTTGATACATACATACCTCCTGGTTGGCCGCGATCAGCACCAGCTATCCAGTGTAGAAGGCGCCATCGACCACGACCCGAGCGTCCGACGACTGCACCATCACGCCCACGAACGGTACCGCACCGCCCCTATTAATAGCGTCGATGTTCACCATCACGTCAATGAAGTTCTCTAAAAAAATCCACGGCGTAACATCAGCTCCATACCAAACAACTACACCCCGGAGCACACGATCATGAAACGCCAAACTCTCCTCAGCATTGCTTTCTCGGTTTTCGCAGTTAACGCTTTTGCCGCTACCTCTGTTCAGCCTGTCGTGGCTGAAGGTGGCTCGGATCGTCTGATTGAAAGCCGGGTGGCCGAGGGTGGTTCGGATCGCTTGATCGAGAATCGCGTCGCTGCCGATGGTTCGGATCGCCTGCAAGGCAACACCGTCGCCGCCGATGGCTCCGACCGCCTGCAAGGCAACACTGTCGCCGCCGATGGCTCTGACCGCCTGCAAGGCAACACTGTCGCCTGATCCCATCGCTTCACCGCACCCACAAAAAGCCCGGCCTGATCAGCCGGGCTTTTTCGTCACAGGGTTCTACCCCTGGATCGCGATCGTCTATCCTGTGTGCCCGATTCTGGCCATGCCGCCATCCCGCCGGAGACACCTGTGCCGCCCCTTACTGCCCGAGAGATTTACCAGCAACTGCGCGACGCCGCCTTGGGCCTGCGCCCGCTCCGGCGACTTGACGGGCAAGCCGGTCCGGTATTCATCGACATCGAAGGTTGGCGCTTGAGCCTCGATGTCGACCACCTTCACTTGCGTCACTGCCTGCATTGCCAGAGCCCGGATGGCCGCGTGTTCGACGGTGGTCAGCGTTTCGGGACTGACCCGGTGAGTTTGCTCAGCACCTGGGAGCTGGCGCAGATCGAGCGGATGCTGGCCGGCGACTGAGGCGCAACCGGGATATTGCGAAAGTGCTCGCTGAACTATCGTTCATCTGGCTCAGCTGTGATACATAAGACCTGATGCGCATCCCGTGCCCGAGAGGTTGCTTATGTTCCGCTGCCCACGCTTGCCGCAAGTCCTGGCTTGTTCGCTGTTCGGCTTACTCGCCAGCGTCGCCCATGCCGCCACGCCCTCCCCGGCACCCGAAACGCTGCAGCCACTGCTGAACACCATCAATGAGCGCCTGGACATTGCCGACCTGGTGGCGCTGGCCAAGTGGGACAGTGGCAAACCGATCCAGGATACCGCACGGGAAACCCTGCTCATCAACAACGCCAGGAAGCAGGCAACCGGTAGCAACGTGAACCCGGACGAAGCCGCCGACTTGATCGCCGCGCAGATCGAAGCCAACAAGCTGGTGCAGTACGGACTGATCGCGCAATGGCAAGCCGCGCACAAGGCACCCGACCTGCCACGGCCAGACCTCACTCAACTGCGCGCAAAGCAGGACGAACTGCAAGCCCGCCTGTTGCAGCAATACGCCGCTTTCGTGCCCTATCGTGTCGATCCGGAATGCCCGCAGTGGCTGGCGGCGCAGCGCTCGGACCTGATCAAGGATGCGCTGCATGGCCAGGCGTTGATCCGCGCTACAGGGGAGCTGTGCATCACGGATCTATGATCGAAACCAATCTCCCCCCTGTAGGAGCGAGCATGCTCGCGATGGAGGTCAACGATAACGCAGCGAGCCTGACACCCCGCGGCGCTCTCAGGTTTTTCGTCGGAACGCCGCCCGGAGCGTGCTCGCTCCTACAGGAAGTGTTCTGCACGTTTTGAACAACAACAAAAAACAGGAGTTGAATATGTCTGAACTGCAACTGCACCCCAAGGCGGCAGAGTCCCTGAGCCTGTGGCACGCGATGATCCGCACCGGCGATCTCAAGGCCTTGCCTGCGTTGCTGGACCCGCAAGCGGTGTTTCGCTCGCCCATGGCCCACACGCCGTATCCCGGGGCACCGGTGGTTTCGATGATTCTCAACACGGTGTCCAAGGTGTTCGAAGATTTCACCTATCATCGCGAACTGGCGAGCGCCGACGGCTTGAACGTGATTCTGGAATTCAGCGCCAGGGTCGGCGACAAACAGCTCAAGGGCATCGACATGATCCGCTTTGACGAGCAGGGAAAAATTGTCGATTTCGAAGTGATGGTCCGCCCCCTCAGTGGCTTGCAGGCACTGGGCGAGGAAATGGGCCGGCGCCTGGGCGCCTACCTGGCCGCCAGCAAGACCTGATCGTTGTACCGCGCCTTGGCTTTTATTTCGGGTTTTTTGTCCTAACGGACTGAGATCGCGTGCTCCTAGGATACCGGACCTACTCTCCGCTCCCAGCCCGACCAGAAAACCGAGGCGCGTATGCTCGACCCCCGGACAAAAAATCCTGCCCACGCCCAACTCGCCCATGTCACCCGCATGACAGCCCTGGGCGAACTGGCAGCGTCCATCGCCCATGAAATCAATCAACCGCTGGCGGCGATCGCCAGCAGCGGCGAAGCCTGCCGCAACTGGCTGAGCCGCCCGCAGCCCGATCTGGTCGAAGCACGCAAGGCACTGCAACAAATCATCGCCAGCGCCCATCGGGCAAGCGAAATCACCCGCCATGTCTGGGCCTTGTCGCGCAAATGCGACCCGCTGCGCCAGAACGAATCGCTCAACGACATTGTCAGCGAGACCTTGAGCCTGGTCCGCTGTGAACTTGCCCATCACCAGATCAGTCCGAAAATCGAGTTGGGTACATTCAACCCCCAGGTCAGTGCCGACCGCGTGCAACTGCAGCAAGTCATCATCAACCTGATCATCAACGCCTGCCAGGCCATGGATGCGGTCGACGCCACACAACGGTCACTGCTGATTCGTACCTGGGTGAAGGACAACGAGGCCATGCTGGAGGTGGCCGACCAGGGTCCGGGGATTGCCCCCGAGGTCTTGCCGCAGTTGTTCACGCCGTTCTTCACCACCAAGGAAAACGGCCTGGGCATGGGGCTTTGCATCTGCCGCTCGATCATTGATTTCCACGCTGGCCGGATCTGGGCCACCAGCACTGTGGGCCAGGGCAGTTCGTTTCTGTTTGCCCTGCCGATACGGGCCGCCATTGAGCCCTTGGGGAATCAAACATGAACGAACGGCAGCCGCTCAACCAGATCAATCACACCGAGTCCATGGTGTTCATCGTCGACGACGATGCGCCGCTGCGCGAATCCCTCGGCAGCCTGCTGCGCTCCATCGGCCTACGGGTCGAGCTGTTCGGCTCAGTCGCCGACTTCATGCAGTACCAGCGCCCGGACACCGACAGTTGCCTGGTGCTGGATGTACGGTTACAAGGCAGCAGCGGCCTGGACTTTCAAAACGAACTGGCCGTCGCCGGCATCAAGGTACCCATCGTGTTCATCACCGGGTACGGCGACATCGCCATGACAGTGCGAGCGATGAAAGCTGGCGCGGTGGATTTCCTGACCAAGCCGTTTCGTGAACAGGACCTGATCGATGCGGTGTGCGCCGCCCATGGTCGTGATAAACAGCGTCGCGAGTCCGAGCGCCACGCCGAGCAATTGCAAGCGCGCCACCAGACGTTGACCGCGCGGGAACAAACCGTGATGACGCTGGCGACTTCGGGCTTGATGAACAAGCAGATAGCCGGGGAAATCGGCCTGAGCGAAATCACCGTGAAAATCCACCGCGGCCAGGCCATGCGCAAGATGGGCGCACGCTCCTTTGCCGACCTGGTGCGCATGGCCGAGGTGCTCTCGGCCCAGCCCGCCAGCCGATAACTATACCCACGTATACTGTGCACCCTTTCAGGACGGCGTATCTTGCAATAATAGCGCAGTGCCTCTAAGTGCTCTGCGTGACTACGCAGGACTTCACTATGCACAACGAGGCAATGATTGCCGTCGTCGATAACGATGATTCGCTTCGAATGGCGCTGGATACTTTATTGCGATCCAGTGGCTATACGGTGCGAACCTACGTGGGGCCGTATGAATATCTCAACTCCGACGGCCCGCTTATTACATCTTGCCTGATCTGCGATATACAAATGCCGGAGATGGACGGAATCACGATGTATGAAGAACTGGCGACCAGGGGCATGCATATCCCGGTCATCTTCATCACCGGAAATCCCTGCGCGCAGCGTCCGCCGGGGTCTCAAGCCATGCAGCCGATTGCCTTTTTCCCCAAGCCCTTCCCCATCGAAAAGTTGCTCGACTGTATCAAAACAGTACTTGAGCGACGCCACTGAACCCTGGTCATTCAAGCCACTAACACTTTGGTATAGCCCGTTAATACTTAGTCATACCCGGGCTTACCCTATGTAGCAGTGTCAGCGTTAAACCCCTCGAATAACATCTGCTCAAGATTAAGCGGCACTCGATTGTTCTTCAGGAGCTAAACAATGAAACAGCAAATCTTGATTATTGGTGCAGGGTTCGGTGGGGTCTGGAGCGCGTTGAGCGCTGCTCGCCTGTTGGACAAGCACGATCGAAACGACGTCGAGATCACCGTGTTGGCTCCTCAGGCCGAGTTGCGCATCCGCCCGCGCTTCTACGAGCCTGACGTGCACACCATGACTGCACCGCTGCACGAACTGTTCGACGCCGTGGGAGTAAAATTCGTCAAGGGTTCGGCCGAGGTCATCGACGAGCACAACAAACAGGTCCGCTACACCAACGCCGCGGGCATCCAGGGCACGCTGACCTATGATCGCCTGGTGCTGGCCGCCGGCAGCAAGCTGATGCGTCCGCCGGTCGAAGGCATGCTGGAGCACGCCTTCGATGTCGACGAGATCGAATCCGCCACTCGCCTGGAAGCTCACATCAAGTCACTGAAGGACAAGCCGGTCAGCGCCGCCCGCAATACCGTGGTGGTGGCTGGCGGTGGTTTCACCGGGATTGAAACCGCGACCGAAATGCCGGCACGCCTGCGTGCCGTCCTCGGTGAAAACGTCGACATCCGGGTCATCGTGGTTGACCGTGCCCCGCAAGTCGCCGCTGCCCTGGGCGATGGGATCCGCCCCTCGATCGTCGAAGCCTCGCAGCACCTGGGCATCGAGTGGGTGCTCAACGCTACCGTTGCCGCGGTCGATGCCAATGGCGTCATCCTTGCCGATGGCCAGCGCATCGAATCCAACACCGTGATCTGGACCGTCGGTTTCCGTGCCAACTCGCTGACCGAACAAGTGCAAGGTACTCGCGATCATCAGGGCCGCCTGCATGTCGATCAGCACCTCAAGGTGCGAGGCCACGCCGATGTGTACGCCAGCGGCGACGTGGCCTACGCTGCCACCGATGACCAGGGTAACTTCGCGGCAATGTCCTGCCAGCATGCCATCGCCCTGGGGCGCTATGCCGGAAACAACGTCGCCGCGGAGCTGCTGGGTGTGGAGCCGATGGCCTACAGCCAACCCAAGTATGTCACCTGCCTGGACCTGGGCGCCTGGGGCGCGGTGTTCACTGAGGGCTGGGAGCGCGAGGTCAAGCTGGTCAAGCACGAAGCCAAGGAACTCAAGACCCAGATCAACACCCTGTGGATCTATCCGCCGGCGGCTGATCGTGCCGTGGCGCTGGCGGCGGCCGATCCGTTGATCCCGGTGGCCTGAAGACGATTAATACGGCCGTGCCCCCTGTCACTGCCAGTCGCAGGTAACCGACATGTATGGTTTTTTCGAGCATCCGTATCGGGTCTTGACGTTGTCCCACGTCATGTTGATCGGCGGGCTGATTGCACTGGCCGCCGGGGCCATCCTGGCCTATGGCCTGGATCAATATCTGTCGCTACCCAGCCTGGTGATGGCCCATGCCATGACGATACTCGGCCCGACCGCCATCAAGCTCGGTTATGTGATGCGCTTGCTGACGCTCAATCGCCTGCGCTGCCAGCCACTGAGCCAACCGCCTGGCCTCGCCGGGTGATGTGAAATTTCGCCTGAATCCCGGCCAGCCCACTCCTTGCTGGACCGGGACCTTTCCCAAGCGCCCGCCACTGGTTTTCTGGCGGGCGTTTTTTCTCCAGCCAGTAAACCCGTAAGAGCTAGCGGTGCGGCGATCCAACTTACCGGCGAACCCGGCGCCATGGTCTATCTGCTACCTCCCGCCACCTCAGGTTCACAACGCAGAACTTAATAGGGGCGTGTGCGCAAACTGTGCGTCGATGGCATCATCACCCGCTTTGAAGGTTTCGATGTCGACGGTGAACGGTTCACCCAGCTGTTCGGCATGCCCTGGCCGAAACCGCCACCGCCCTGATCGACTAAGGAAGCGCCCTGATGCGTATCAAATCACTGCTAGCGTGCGCCGGCATGCTCCCGAGCCAAATGGCCGTGGCTGGCACCCTGCCACAGGTGCAGGCTGCCGAGCGCCAGGCAACAGAGAGCCCCCGATGACGGCCATCGTTCGGCCACGGCCGATGCTGATTACCCTGGGTCTGTTATTGCTGCTGGTGTTCTGGCTGTCCCTGGCCCTGGGGCCGGTCAGCCTGCCGCTGGGCGATACATTGCTGGCCGGGTTGCGGCTGCTCGGATTGCCGGTGGAGGGAGACGACAGCCAACAGGCGCAGCTGATCCTCGGCCAGATTCGCCTGCCGCGCAGTTTGCTCGGCATCGCGGTGGGAGCGGTGCTTGCGTTGTCCGGCGTGGCCATGCAAGGGTTGTTTCGCAATCCCCTGGCAGACCCGGGGCTGGTCGGAGTGTCCGGCGGCGCGGCGCTGGGCGCGGCTGTCGCCATCGTCGGTGGCAATCTGCTGGGCGGTTTGCCGCCGGCCATCGAGCCGTACCTGTTGTCGGTATGCGCCTTCGCCGGTGGCCTGATCGTCACGGCGGTGGTGTATCGCTTTGGCCGCAGCGACGGCCAGACCAACGTCGCCACCATGTTGTTGGCGGGCGTGGCGATGACCGCCATGGCCGGGGCCGGGGTCGGCCTGTTTACCTACCTGGCCGATGACGCCACGCTGCGCACCCTGACCTTCTGGAACCTGGGCAGCCTCAACGGCGCCAGTTACCCGCGTCTGTGGCCGCTGCTGATCGTGGCGGTGGGCGTGGCGTTGTGGTTGCCGCGGCGCGCGGCGGCGCTCAACGCGCTGCTGTTGGGGGAGTCCGAAGCCCGCCACCTGGGCTTCAATGTCGAGCGGATCAAGCTTGAGCTGGTGCTGTGCACCGCGCTGGGTGTGGGGGCCGCAGTGGCGGCGGCCGGCCTGATCGGCTTTATCGGCCTGGTGGTACCGCACCTGATGCGGCTGCTGGTCGGCCCCGATCATCGGGTGTTGCTGCCGGCTTCATTGTTGGCCGGTGCCAGCCTGTTGTTGCTGGCCGATCTGGTCGCGCGTTTGCTGCTGGCACCGGCCGAGTTACCGATCGGTATCGTCACCGCACTCATCGGTGCACCCTTCTTCCTTTATCTGCTGGTACGGGGGCGTTCCTGATGCTGCGGGCCAACAATTTGCTGGTGCGGCGCGGCAATCGCACCGTGCTGGCGGGCGTCGATATCCAGTTGCATCCGGGCCAGGTCCTCGGCGTACTCGGCCCCAACGGCGCCGGAAAAAGCACCCTGCTCGCCGCCTTGTGCGATGAGCTGCCGGCCAACGAAGGCACGGTCAGCCTAGACGAACGTGCACTCGCCGACTGGCCGGGCCAGGAGCGAGCCAGACGCCTGGCGGTCTTGCCCCAGAGTTCGAGCCTGAACTTTGCCTTCTCAGTCAATGAAGTGGTGGGCATGGGTCGCCTGCCCCATGCCAGCGGGCGCGTGCGCGATGCGCAAATTGTCGCCCAGGCCCTGAGTGCCGCCGACGCCCTGCACCTGGCGGGACGCAGTTATCTGGCCCTCTCCGGTGGCGAACGCCAGCGTGTGCACCTGGCGCGCGTGCTCGCACAATTGTGGCCGGGTGCCGAGGGTCAGACCCTGCTGCTCGATGAGCCGACCTCAATGCTCGATCCGCTGCACCAGCACACCATCCTGCAAGCGGTGCGCGATTTCGCCGGGCGCGGTGCGGCGGTACTGGTGATCCTGCACGACCTGAACCTGGCTGCCCGTTATTGCGATCAATTGTTGCTGTTGCAGGAGGGTCGCCCGCACGCCTATGGTCCACCGGATGAAGTCCTGAACGCCCAGGCGCTGGAAGCAGTGTACGGGCTGCAAGTGCTGATTCAGCGGCATCCGGAACGCGGTCATCCGTTGATTATCGCGCGCTGATCCCCGCCGTTCTAAAAGGAAAACCGATGCGCATTGTGCTGTTATTCCTGGTCAGCCTGCTGGCTGCCTGCCAAACCCATTACGTCGCAGCGCCGCCACCAGCGATCGCCCCGCAAGGGCGAGATCACGCCGATCTCGGGTTGATCCGCGAACTCGCCAGCGGACGCGCCCTCACCCCGCAGGAGCTGGTCGAGCGCCTGGCGGTTGCGCCACGGGTGCTGGTCGGCGAGCAACACGACAACCCCGATCACCATGCCTTGCAACTGTGGCTGCTGCGCCAACTGGCGGCCAAACGTCCACAAGGCAGCCTGTTGATGGAAATGCTCAACCCCGACCAACAGGCAAAAGTCGATGCGGCCCAAGCCGCGACCCGTGCCGGCCAACCACCAGCCGACGCTTACCAGGCGCTGTCCTGGCAGGCCAACTGGGATTGGGGCGTCTACGGCCCACTGGTGACCTACGCCCTGCGCCAACCCTACCCCCTGCTGTCGGCCAACCTTGACCGGGCGCAGATCATGCAGATCTACAAACAGCGCCCGACGCTCAGCGGTGAAGCGTCCACTACCCAAAGGGTACAAGCGACATTGCTGGACGATATCCGCGAGTCCCATTGCGGCTTGCTGCCCGAAGCGCAAATGCCGGCGATGCTCGCTGTGCAGCAACAGCGTGACCGGCGCATGGCCGAACGCCTGCTGGCGGCACCGACGCCTGCGCTATTGCTGGCCGGGGCGTTCCATGTGCGCAAGGATCTGGGGGTGCCGTTGCACCTGCAGGACCTCGGCGCTGGCGAAGGTAACGCAGTGCTGGTGCTGGCTGAAGTGGGCAAGACCGTGAGCGCCGACAGCGCGGATTATGTGTGGTATACGGCAGCGCAGCCGGAGCAGGACCATTGCGCTGAACTGCGTCGCTAAAAATGCACCCCTGTAGGAGCTGCCGCAGGCTGCGATCTTTTGATTTTTCCAGGGCCAAAGCAAGATCAAAAGATCGCAGCCTGCGGCAGCTCCTACAGGTCGAGGTACATCTGCCAGTTTTCAGGGTGCCGGGAAGGTCTGGATGTAAGCCAGCAAATCATCGATCTTCTCTCGATCGCTGATCCCCCAGAAAATCATCCGTGTGCCCGACACCACGGCTTTCGGGTCCTCGATGTACGCCGCCAGTTTTTCCCGCGTCCAGACAATGCCCGACGATTTCATCGCATCGGAGTACTGATAGTCCGTGGTGCTGCCGGCAACCCGTCCGACAACACCGTTGAGTTGCGGACCAAAAAACGCCCGCGCCGACTCGCCGATCTGATGGCAGCCACCACACACCCGCTTGAACAGTTTACCGCCCGCCTCGGCATCGCCCTGCGCGTTCGCTTGCGTGGCGAACAGGCCTGTACCGAGGGTCAGGACGAGGGTCATCACGGCCGCTTTGTTCATTTCCAGCTCCCGCCTGCAGCGAAAAAAAAAATGGCCGCCATTTGAGCATGACCAGGGCCCATGGCCGAAGCTTTTCGCATGTACAAGGCCCAAGCGTGCCGTCCATCCCGCCAAGCCTCGCTGCGCTTTTGCCCGCCTAGACTAGCTACTCACAACGTGAGTGGCATGTACAGCCGCCACCCCCACACCAACTTACGGAGACTCAATCATGAAAATTGTTGTCATCGGCGGTACCGGCTTGATTGGAACACAACTGTGCAAACTCCTGCGCGAAGGCGGACATGATGTGGTGCCCGCCACGCCGAGTACCGGCGTCAACGCAGTCACCGGAGAAGGCTTGCAGGCAGCCCTGCAAGGCGCCGACGTGGTGGTCGACGTCGCCAATTCACCTTCGTTCGAAGATGCCGCCGTGCTGGAATTCTTCGAAAAATCCGGGCGCAACCTTGCCGCCGCCGAGGAGGCCGCCGGGGTCAAGCATCACGTCGCGCTTTCGGTAGTGGGCACGGAGCGAATGCTCGAAAGCGGCTACTTTCGCGCCAAGATGGCCCAGGAGGAATTGATCAAGAACGCGGGAGTGCCCTACTCGATTCTGCGCGCTACGCAGTTCTTCGAGTTCATCGGCGCCATTGCACAATCAGGCGCACAAGGCGACACCATTCGCCTGACATCGGCCGCCCTGCAGCCGATCGCCTCGGCCGATGTCGCCGCGGCACTGGCCAAAATTGCCGTGGCGGCGCCCACCGGCAAAATCGAGGAAGTGGCTGGCCCTGACAAACAACCTCTGGTGTCGTTCGCAAAAACCTACCTGCAACACACCAAGGATCAGCGTGAAGTGATTACCGACGACAACGCCGGATATTACGGCGCGATCATCAACGGCCAGTCACTGACCCCTGGCGCCAATCCCATCCTCGGCAAGATTCACTTCGATCAATGGCTCAAGAGCACCAGCGCCTGACAAGCCAGTCGGTCAGACACTGGCACCCGCCTACTATTCTCATCAGGAGCATCCCATGCGAACCCCCATGCTTCTCGCCCTGTTTACCCTGTCCTTCACCACTACCGCAACGGCACTGGCCGCCGAAGCGCCGCCTCCGGACGTCAAGGAAGTGTCGGTCACGGCGCTGCCCGATTACCCCGGCAAGGAAGTGCTGATGCTCACCGTCGAATACCCGCCGGGCGGTGCCGACCCGGTTCATCGACACGACGCCCACGGTTTCATCTATGTGCTCGAAGGCTCGATCGTCATGGGGGTCAAGGGTGGCAAGGAAGTCACGTTGATGCCCGGACAGAGCTTCCATGAAGGCCCCAACGATATTCACACGGTGGGCCGCAATGCCAGCAAGGACAAGCCGGCGAAGTTTGTCGTCTTTCTATTGAAGGACCAGGGTAAGCCGCCGGTGTTGCCTGCCGATTGATCATCGCCCGGCATACTCGCGTATGAGCGGCTAATACCTGGATGTTGATCTTGACAACCTATGCATGAGTGACGGGGTTTTTCAGGCAATTAAGATGCAGGCATCGAATGTCAGGGCTGCAATAGCCGGCATTCCTGCCTGCCCACTTGTTGCTTGAACAATCCCGTGACTCATTAGGTGAACATGATGAACACCCCCCGCCTTGCATCAGGACTTGCCCTCCTTTCAGCCCTCGCTTTACTCACCGCCAACGCACAGGCCGTCGAAGCGGGAGCCGGAACGTCCGGCGCCCACACGGCCGTGCATAACGCTGCCGAGGGGGGTGCAGACCGCACCAAGGAACCACAACTGGCTGCCGATGGTGCGCAGCGTCTCAAGCAGAATCAGGTCGCCGAAGGTGGGGCTGATCGTTTGAGAGAACGGCAACTGGCCGAGGGTGGCGCCGATCGCCTGCGCGAGCGGCAACTGGCATCGGACGGTTCCGATCGACTGAAGCAAAACAACGTTGCCGCAGGCGGATACAACTCGATGCGCGGGACAAGGGTGGCAGAAGGTGGCTCCGACCGCCTGCGGCACAATCATTACGCCGATGGCAGCAATGGCTACGATGCCAGCTCCGACGTCATGCCCTATTTCTGCATGGAATGCCGCTGATCTCCTGTAGGAGCGAGCATGTTCCGGGCGGCGTTCCGACGATGGTCGTGAACGATAACGCGTAGAACCAGATGCCCAGCGGCGCCCGTGGGTTTCTCGCGAGCATGCTCGCTCCTACAAGGGTAAATCTCATGCACAAAAAAATCCGGAGTCCTGTGAATGGGTCCGGATTTTTTGTTGCGCGTGTAGTCAGTCCTTGAAATCGGTGGACAGTGCCAGCTCGTTCCATTGCGCCAATTCCTGGGCGACAAAGCGGTTTTTCGCTTCGATGCGCGCGATGGTATCGCTGCCCAGTGCCAGCCGTTGTGGCGGCTTCGGTGCATTGACCAGGGCCAGCATGGCGTCGGCGAACTTCACCGGATCGCCCGGCTGGGCATGGTTGGCGGCTTCGGCATGCTTGCGCATGGCGCCGACGGTTTCATCGTAGTCCGACAGTTCCAGCGCGGTCTTCACCAGCGATTGCTCGTCGAGGAAGTCGGTGCGGAAGAAGCCCGGCTCGACCACCGTGGCATGTATCCCTAGCGGCGCCAGTTCCTGGTGTAGCGCTTCGGTAATACCTTCTACCGCAAACTTGGTGGAACCGTAGACACCCCAGCCCATGTAGGCGTGGTAGCCGCCGATGGAAGAAATGTTGATCACATGTCCGCTGCGCTGGCGACGCATGTGCGGCAGTACCGCCCGGGTCACGTTGAGCACGCCGAAGACGTTGGTGGCGAACAGACGCTCGGTCTCGCTGGCGCTGGTTTCTTCCACCGCGCCCAGCACGCCGAACCCGGCATTGTTGATCAGCACATCGATGCGGCCGAAACGCTTGATGCCTTCTGCGACGGCCTGATGCGCTTGCTCCTCGCGGGTCACGTCCAGGCGCACGGCCAGCAGGTTTGGGTGATCGCCCAGTTTGGCGGTGATTTCTTCAGGTTTACGGGCCGTGGCGATGACCGCGTCGCCGGCATGCAGAGCACGTTCTGCGATGAGAGTACCAAAACCACGGGAAGCCCCAGTAATGAACCAAGTGCGCATTTCAACTCCTCCTGTCAGCGACCCGAGCGTTATTGCCGGGCCTTCCTGATGAGTTGACGCCACTTTAAAACTGCACTACTGATGTGATAATCCCAGTAATTTTGCATGACTTTGTGAAAGGTATTCACATATGAAAGGGCCGTCCGCGTCAGACCTCTCGACCTTCCTGAGCGTGGCCCACCACTTGAACTTCAGCCGGGCGGCGATGGAACTGGGGCTGACGCCGTCTGCGCTGAGCCATGCGGTGCGGACCCTGGAGAACCGGCTCGGGGTGCGGCTATTCAACCGCACCACCCGCAGCGTCGGCCTGACCGAAGCCGGTGAGCGTCTGTTCGCGCGATTGAAGCCCGCATTTCGCGATATCGACGATGCCCTGGAGGACCTGAACAATTTTCGCGATAAACCCTCGGGCAACCTGAGAATCAACGCTGGTCGCCAGGCCGCCGAACTGGTGCTGCTGCCGCTGGCGGCCAGGTTCCTCGAAGCCTGCCCAGACGTGAAACTGGAGATCGTGACGGACGACGCGCTGGTCGATGTGGTGGCGCAGGGCTTTGACGCCGGCGTCCGCTTTGGCGTCCGGTTGGAGGCGGACATGGTCTCCCTGCCGATTGGTAGCCACATGCGCTCGGTGGTCGTGGGCTCGGCGGAGTTTTTCCGCAGACATCCCGTTCCGCAAAAACCCGAGGATTTGCATGGCCTGCCGTGCATCCGCCATCGTTTCCCCAGTGGCGCGATATATCGCTGGGAGTTCGAACGGGGTGGAATCGCCCAGGAAATCGAGATAGACGGCCCACTGACCCTGGGCGACGTCAGCCTGATGGTCGGCCCGGCGTTGCAGGGCGTCGGCCTGGCCTACATCTTCGAAGACATGGTCAAGGCGCAGATTGCCGACGGCAGCCTGATCCAGGTGTTGGGCGACTGGTGTCCCTACTACCCCGGCCTGCATCTGTACTACCCAAGCCGACGGCATGTGCCGGCAACGCTCAAGGCTTTCATCGAATGTGCACGAGCGGCACGGGAGGTCGGTCCACGATAGGTTTTTTGGAACCTGTAGGAGCGAGCATGCTCGCGAAAAACCTGAGAGCACCGCGGGCTGCCAGGTGCCCCGCGTCATCGTTGACGACCATCGTCGGAACGCCGCCCGGAGCATGCTCGCTCCTACAGTAAATCGGGTACAGCCGTCTCCCCCCTAGTATCAGGGCGATCAGGTCTTGAGGTAGTCCAGCGTCTGCGCCGTGGTCCACAAGGCATTGGCGATGTAGCGATAGTTGATCAGCGCAGCCAGGTAGCCATCGCCCTCAGGCGTGCTCGGGCCGGCGGTGGCGTCGCGGACCACCGCCACTTCAAAGCCCTGCTCCAGCAACTCACGCAGGTGCGACTCGACACAGAGGTTCGCCGCCATCCCCGCCAGTATGATTTGCGAAACACCGTGCTTGCGCAGTTGCAACGCCAAGTCATTGGTTTCAGGGCCGTACACTTTATGCGGCGAAGCGATAATGGTCTTGCCGTCGAGGATGTACGGCTTGAACCCGGGCATGAAGTCGGCACCGGAGTTTTCGAAACCGTCGAGGCTCAGCGGCCCCTGCCGATCGAACATGCATATGCTGTGCATGACCTTTTCCAGCGGCCCGCCGAAATGCCAGTCGTGATCGCACGGGTAGTAATAGTGCGGGGAAACAGCGACGGTGATGCCTGCTTCTTTGGCAGCGGCAAACAACTGCCCGAGGTGATTGACCACATCGTGCTCGACGACACTCTTGCCGAATACACCCCAGCTCACACCTTCGGGGCTGAGGAAGTCGATCTGCGGGTCGATGACCACCAGTGCTGCGCGGGACAGGTCGAGTTGCATGCCTGGGTCCGGCAGCGCAGGCTCTGTCGGGTCGGCATACGGGGCGGTGGTGCGAATCGAATCGTTGCTCATGACAGTTGACTCCGCTCAAGGATGGAAAAATCGCGCTGCGCCATGGCACCCGGCAGGGGGGTTGTTTACCATCGGCGAGAACGTCATCCTACGGTCGCGCCCTGTTCCTCTTTTGCCAGGGCGTACAGCGTCTTTACCCAGGCGTCTCCAACATGGATATCCTTTCCGAATTCTTCGAGCGCACACACCTGCAGGGTCGGCTGTTCTTTTCCGGCCCCATGGTGGGCACACTGGTGCTCGACAAGCCGCCGGGCATGGCGTTCATCCATGTGATCCGTCGTGGCGGTATCCACATGGTGCAACCGGGGCTGCCAACGATCTCGATCAACGAGCCCAGTGTGCTGTTTTGCCCCAGCAGCTGCCGTTATCAATTGCGCTCAAGCTCGGTCGAGGGCGCCGAATTGATCTGCGCTTCGTTCCAGTTCGGACGCAATTTCCTGCAACCCTTCCCGCTCGGGCTCAAGGAAACCCTGGTGTTTGCCTTTCGCCAACTGGAAAACCTCACGCCCCTGCTCGGCACCCTGATCAATGAATTTCAGGACAAGGCCCCCGGCCGAACCAAAGCCCTGAACCTGCTGCTCGAATACCTGTTCGTGCTCCTGGTGCGCCGCTCGGTCAGCGAGGGCAAGATATCCAGCGGTTTGCTGTACGCCCTTCAGGATGGGCGCCTCGGGACAGTGTTCAAGCGCATTCACCAGGAGCCCGAGGCGCCCTGGACCGTAGAGAAAATGGCCAGCCTTGCGAATATGTCGCGGTCAAAATTTGCCGCCTGTTTTACCCGGATCATGGACATTTCGCCGATGGGCTACGTCACCGCCTGGCGAATGAAACTGGCCCAGGATCTATTGCGCGATGGTGTGCAGATCAAAGTCATCGCCGCGACAGTCGGCTACAGTTCGCAAGCCTCGTTCTCCCGAACCTTCCTCAACGTGGTGGGCTGGCCGCCGGCCGAATGGCTCAAGCGCGATACCAGCGGCGAGGCTGTCGCAGACGTGGCGGCGCGGCTTCTGCCCGACCTGCCGGACGATTCAACCACCGAACATAGCTAACCTGTCAGAGAGAAAAAACCGATGGTCACCTGCTACCTGAAATATGTGCTGGACCCCTACAAGCTCGATGCATTCGAACACTACGGCAAACTGTGGATTCCACTGGTGGAGAAGTTCGGCGGCCAGCATCACGGCTACTTCCTGCCGTCCGAGGGGGCCAACAACGTTGCCCTGGCCATGTTCACCTTCCCTAGCCTTGCGGCCTACGAAACGTATCGCCAACAGTCTATGAAGGACGCGGAATGCATCGCCGCCTTCAAGTACGCAGAAGAAACGCGCTGCATCCTCAGCTATGAGCGCTCCTTCTTTCGTCCGGTGTTCGGCGAGCAGAAACAGCAAACGGCCTGATGGGTTCACAGCGCATTGGAATCAATAAACATGCCGCCTGACCGGGCGGCATTTTTCATTGCCAAACCCAGGGTGTAATGGCGGGTTTGAATGTCAGATGAATGGTCGGCCAATAGACGGCAAACTGCTGATGATGGGACTAACTTTACAAGTCCGCACTGCCAACCCGGCATTCTTATAGCGGTGACCTCTCATGGAAAAGATCGCCCAAAAGTTTCTCGACACTTCTATAAACCGCTTCGCTGGAGCGAGCCTCGCACTGATTATCGGCTTGAGTACATCAACAGCGGCATTGGCCGATGAGGCATATGCCAAAACACTGCTCAAGAACATGTCCGACTATATGTCAGCGCAAAAAAATATATCGTTTAGCTACGACACGATTCTGGATGTCGTTACTAAAGATAAGCAACGACTTGCACTGGCAGGTTCCGGCACCGTTGCCATCACCCGGCCTGACAAGCTGCGCGGTACACGCACCAGTGGCTTTGCCGACCTTGAGATGCTGTTTGATGGCAAGACGCTGACCTTGATCGGCAAAGGCAAAAACATCTACACGCAGGTCGAAATCCCGGGCACGGTTGACCAGCTTCTCGATACGCTGCGCGACAAATACAACAGGCCACTGCCCGGTGCAGATCTGTTGATGTCCAATCCCCAGGATCAATTGATGTCAGGCGTGACCAACATCAAGGATCTTGGAAGTGGCGTTATCGGGGGGACCGAATGCGATCACCTGGCTTTCAGGAAGAAAGACGTTGACTGGCAAATATGGATCGCCCAAGGCGATCGCCCCTACCCTTGCCGTTATGTCATCACTTCCAAAACAATTGCCGGTAGTCCCCAATACAGCATCCAGCTAAGCGACTTTAAAAGTGGCGATGCCGTCGCGGCTGATGATTTCGCGTTTAACAATTCGACCAATGCCGAGAAAATCGAACTCAAAGACCTGCCCAACGCCGAGGACTTGCCCAGCAACTTTGTTCGAGGAAAAGCCCAATGAACCTATTGATGAAATCCTTCGGCTTCCTTCTGGCGGCATTCGTACTGATGTGTGCGCTGGAGCTTGGAGAGACCTTGTCGATCCCCGGCGTGCACAGCGTCGTTCCTCACGCCGAGGCGGTGGTCGGGCGTCCTCTTACGCCCGTCAGCGTTGCCGGCGTCGCGAGGCGCACGGCGCGGCGCAATTAACCTTGATGTTCGAGCAAACCAGCAATAACGATCAACGCTCGAGCGCACCTGGACGATGGTGCCTGCCAACATGGCAATCACCACGCAGATGAAAACCTGCCTCCAGCGCGGCAGCCTCGTCGAGGCTGCCGCTTTTTGAACCTAACCTTGTTTCAAGTCCAGGCAATAGGTGTAGTAACCGGGATCGCGCACATAACCCAATGACTCGTACAGACGCTGGGCACCGTAGTTGTCAGTTGCGGTTTCCAGGGTCATGCCCTTGGCTCCCATCAACCGCGCAAAGTCGCGGGCGGTATTCATCAGCAGCGTACCAACGCCTTTGCCCCGGGCGGCGGGCGTGGTGAACAGGTCGCCGAGCAGCCAGGTGCGGTGGGCGTCGATGGAGGAAAAGGTCGGGAACATCTGCACGAAACCCAGCGCCTGGCCGACGGTGTCCTCGGCGAAGAAGATCACCGACTCGTCGCGGGCAATGCGTTCGGCGATGAAGTCGCGGGACTGGGGCAGGTTCGACGGCTGGCCGTAGAAGCCACGATAAGCGTCGAATAACGGCGCGATCGTGTCGATGTGGGAGGCGTCGGCGCGAAGGGCCAGGATAGCCATGAGGGTGCTCCATTGCGGTCTTGGGAGTTTGAGCCTAGCAATGGCAATCGAATTTTTCCTGTGGGAGCGAGCCTGCTCGCGAAGGGGCCATGACATTCAACATTGATGTTGACTGGTCCATCGCTTTCGCGAGCAGGCTCGCTCCCACACAGGATTTGCTTAAACGCGCACGTTACGTCCTGGCAAGGTCGTGCGCTGGCTGTTTTCCCAATTCTCTACCAGCCCCACTGGCACATCCGACGCTGGCAACATCTTTACCCCGCGAACCAGGTCCGAAGCCCGTTCGGCGAGCATGATGGTCGGCGCATTGAGGTTGCCGTTCGGTTCGGTCGGGAACACCGAAGAGTCGATGACCCGCAAGCCCTTGATGCCATGCACCCGCAGCTCGGAATCCACCACCGCCATGTCGTCCTCGCCCATGCGGCACGAGCCACAGGGGTGGTAAGTGCTTTCGAGGTTGTCACGGACAAAGGCATCAAGGTCTTCATCGCTGGTCACCAGCGCTCCGGGGGCGATTTCGCCGTCGCGGAAACGGTCCATGGCTTTCTGGCCGATGATCTCCCGGGTCAGACGGATGCAGCGGCGGAAGCCTTCGCGGTCCTCTTCGCGCTCCAGGTAGTTGAAGCGAATCTCCGGGTGTTCGTACGGATCGGCCGACCGCACGCGCACATAGCCACGGCTTTTCGGTTTGTTTGGCCCTGTGAGCACCATGAAACCGTGGCCCTTGATCGGCTTGTTGCCGTCGTAGCGCATCGCTGCCGGCAGGAAGTGGAACTGGATGTCCGGCCAGCGCAGGCCCTTCTCGGAGCGAATGAAACCACCGGCCTCGAAGTGGTTGGTGGCGCCCAGGCCGTCCTTGAACAGCAGCCAGCGCAAACCGATCATCAATTTGCTCAGCGGGTCCATCTTGCTGTTGAGCGTCACCGGTTCCTTGCAGCCGAACTGGATGTACACCTCGGCGTGATCCTGCAGGTTCTCCCCTACCCCCGGCAGGTCATGGCGCACGCCGATCCCGGCCTTGCGCAGGACCTCGGCCGGGCCGATGCCGGAGCGTTGCAGCAGGTGCGGCGAACCGATCGGCCCGGACGAGATCAGGACTTCGCGGTTGCAATAAACCTGGTGGGTCTGACCCCCGTGGTCATACATCACCCCGACTGCACGCTTGCCTTCGAGGATGACCTGGCGCGTCATCGCATGGGTAATCACCGTCAGGTTCGGACGGCCCATGGCCGGACGCAAGTAGGCGTTGGCCGTGGAGCAGCGCACGCCATTTTTCACGGTCATGTGCATCGCACCGAAACCTTCCTGCATGTAGCCGTTGCAATCTTCGGTCTTGATGTAGCCCGCCTCCGCGCCGGCTTCGACCCAGGCCCCATACAACGGATTTTTCATGTGATTGCCGTTGGTGGTGTGCAGTGGTCCGGTCTGCCCGCGATAGCTGTCGCCACCGGACTCGTAGCTTTCGGCGCGCTTGAAGTACGGCAGGCAATTCTTGTAGCCCCAGCCCTGGGCGCCAAGGGATTCCCATTCATCGAAATCCAGGGCGTGGCCGCGAATGTACACCAGGCCATTGATCGACGAGGAACCCCCCAGCACCTTGCCCCGCGGGCAATGAATGCGCCGGCCGTTGAGGTAGGTTTCCGGCTCGGTTTCGTAGCGCCAGTTGTACTTCTTGGTGTTCATCGGGATCGAGAACGCACTGGGCATCTGGATCACCACGCTCTTGTCGCTGCCGCCGAATTCCAGGACCAGCACCGAGGTGGCCGGGTCTTCGCTCAGGCGGTTGGCCAACACACAACCTGCCGAGCCTGCGCCAATGATGATGTAGTCGTATTTTTGCGTGGTCATGGCTATCTCCCGACCGTCGTTTGAGTGAATACCGGCCGTGGTTGCTGTTTATGGGTCAGCGTGTCGCCAGTGGTGTATTGCGGGGAGGTTATTTCGACCTGCTGGATAACGGCCTCTTCGCGCGCAAGGTCGATCGAACGGCTCAGCCAGTAGTACGCCAGGCCCGAGACGATCAGCCCCACCAGCCAGGCGATGTCGATGCTGCCCAGGGCCTTGGCCAGCGGGCCGACATACACTTCGCGTTGTTCGACGCCGTCGTAGATGTAGAAGAACGGAATCATCGAGATAAAGCCGATGGCATAGGCGGCGATGCCACGCAGGCCCCAGTTGCCGTAGATGTTGCCGTGGGGCATGAAGAAGTGCGGGATGGCGTAGCGGCCCTTGCGCACGAAGAAATAGTCCGTGAGGTTGACCGAGGTCCAGGGCACCAGGAAGTACAGCATCACCACCAGGTAGATGCCGAGCACCGACAGGCCTTTGCCGGAACTCTGGATGCTCAGGGCCACGCCCAGTTGCAGCAGGATCACGAATGCGATGGCGAGGATCCGCGCCTTGCGGGTCGGCTCGATGTGCCTGATCGAATCGACACAGGTCAGGGTAGTCAGCTTGGCGCTGTAGATGTTCATCGCGATCACCGGCAGGAACGCCAGGATGGTCACCACCACGACCGCGGTGCCCATCAGTGGCGACACGGTGTTGCCGACTTGACCCAGGGCCACCAGCACATCGGTGGAGTGCAGGTGATCGGCCAGCCAGCCACCGACGGAAATCATCCACGCTCCGGACAACGAAGCGCCGAGAAACACCACGGCGATCAGCTTGCCGCTGGAGGTGTTCTTTGGCAGGTAACGCGAGTAGTCCGACACGTAGGGGGCATAGGCGATGTTGTAACTCGCCGCGGCCGCGAACTGCGCGATGAAACCGGTCCAGTTGAAGCCCAGCGGTGCGGGGGCCGCTTCGCCCTCGGCCAGCGCCGGCAACACGGCGTCCGGTACCCAGCCCATCAACACCGCCAGGGTCACCAGGCCGTACAGCGGCAGCGACAGGCACAACGCCCATTTGAAGCTGCGGTGCATCCAGTCATGGCCGAGGATCGCCAACACCGCCGCCGGGAGGGTCACCGCCACCGCGATCACCGCGGGGCTGAAACCGAACAGCGTGTGCAGGCCCTGCATCATCAGCACCAGGTTGACGATGTTGAACCCGGCGAACACGAACAGCGTCGCCAGCAGCACCAGGATCACCCCACGGTAACCGAACTGCGCGCGGGACTGGATCATCTGTGGCAAGCCGAGGTGCGGGCCTTGCGAACCGTGAAACGCCATGAACAGCGTGCCAAACATGATGCCCAGGGTGCCGGCGAGTGTGGTCCAGAGCGCGGTCAGGCCGACGCTTGGGCCGACGAAGCCGATGGTCATGGTGAAGAAGGTGAAATTGCCGAGGAACCAGAACGGGCCCTGGCTCGACAGTTTGTCGGTGCGCTCGTTCTCGGGGATGAAGTCAATCGAATGCCCCTCGACGACGGATTTGTCGTCGAGGGAGGAGACACTCGTGGCGGACTTGGCGTTAGTGTTCATGATGGACTCTTATTGTTGGAAGATCATGACGAGATAACCGCGTTCTTTTGGGTGAACGACATCCCTGCTGGGGAACCTGTGGGAGCGAGCCTGCTCGCGAAGGCGATGTTTCAGGCGACATTGATGCTGGATATGCCAGCCTCTTCGCGAGCAGGCTCGCTCCCACAGGGTTTGTGTCGTTCAAGAGTCAGCCATGACTCACGGCAAGGTGATCCACACCGCCTTGGTTTCGAGCAAGTAATCGAGCTGCTCGGCGCCCAGGTCCTTGCCGAACCCGGACTGCTTGTAGCCACCGAACGGCATCGACGGGTCGAGGGTGCCGTGGGCGTTGACGTAGACCGAGCCGGCCTTGAGGCGTGGTATCAGGCGATGCACCTTGCCCAGGTCGTTGGAGTACAGGGCAGCCGCCAAGCCAAAAGCTGAGTCATTGGCCAGGGCCAGGGCCTCTTCATCATCATCGAACTTTGCTGTCACCAGCACCGGACCGAAGATCTCTTCCTGGACGATGCGCATGTCGTTGCGGCAATTGGCGAAGATGGTCGGCTCGACGAAGAACCCCGGACCATCGACCGGTTGGCCGCCGTACACCAGTTCGGCGCCTTCGGCCTTGCCGGTCTCGATGTACTCGGTAACGCGCTGCTTTTGCAGGGCCGACACCAGTGGGCCGATGAAGCAGTCCGGGTCCAGGCCCGGGGCCATTTTCAGGGTGCGTGTATAGGCGATCAGCTCACGCAGGAATTCGTCATGGACGCTGCTATGAATATAAGCCCGCGTGCCGGCATCGCATACCTGCCCGGAGTTGAAAAATACGCCATTGGCGACCGCTTGTGCCGCGGCCGGAATGTCGGCATCGGCAAACACGATGACTGGCGACTTTCCACCGAGTTCGAGGGTCAGCCGCTTCATGTCGTCCAGCGCCGCGCGGCCAACGGTAAGGCCCACCGGGGTGGAACCGGTGAAGGTCAATTTGTCGATGCCGGGGTGGGTGGTCATGGCCGCGCCGACCACGCTGCCGCGACCAGTGACAATGTTGATCACGCCGTCCGGAATGCCCGCTTCCTGCACCAGTTCCGCGAAACGCAGGGCCGACAGCGAGGTCAGCTCAGCGGGCTTGACCACCACGGTGCAACCGGTGGCCAGCGCCGCGCCAAGTTTCCAGGCCATGGTTTGCAGCGGGAAGTTCCACGGCACGATGGCGCCGACCACCCCTACCGCTTCCTTGCGGGTATAGGCCAGGTAATTACCCGGCAGCGAAGGCTCGACGGTGCGCCCGTGGAGCTTGGTGGCCCAACCGGCGAAATAGCGCAGTGTATCGACGGTGCCCTGGATATCGACGTCCTTGGCGAAGGCTACCGACTTGCCCATGTCGATCGATTCGATTTGCGCCAGCTCGTCGGCGTTCTGTTCGATCAAATCCGCCAGGCGCTGGATCAGGCGTTCGCGTTGCGCCGGTTTTGCCTGGCTCCATTCACCCCCATCGAACTGCGCGCGGGCTGCTTGCACGGCGCGGTCCAGGTCTTCAGTGGTGCCCATGGGAATGCGGGTGATCAGGCCTTCGGTCGAGGGCTCGATGACTTCGGACGTCTGGCCGTCGCTGGCGTCGACCCAGGTACCGCCTATGAACATCTTCTGCGCTTTGCTAAGGAAGGTCTGGGTGGCTTCGCTGACACCAAACTTCTGCAGGTAACTTTTGACGATCGTGTCCATTTTTATTCTCTCTGCCCGGCAGTCAGTTCCTGCCGGGTCTTCGTGGTTTCGATATTCAGGCTGGCCAGCTCTTAAGCCAGCGATTCGCTTTCGGCGGCGGCTCGCACCAAGCCCCGCTCGTGGAAGATGAAGCCGATGCTGTTCAGCAGCAGCTGCGCAGCGAGGATCGAGGTCATGCCGGTCGGGTCGTACACCGGTGCCACCTCCACCAGGTCCATGCCAACGATGTTGCCTTTGCTGCGCTTGGCCAGGGCCTGGATGATTTCCAGCACTTCGTAGTAGAGGAAGCCGCCGTGGCTCGGGGTGCCTGTGCCGGGGGCGATGGACGGGTCGAAACCGTCGATGTCGATGGTGATGTAGTAGTTGATGTTCTGCGGGATCAGCGCCAGTACACCTTCGACGCCAAGGCGACGCACATCGCGCACCGAGAGGATCTTCGAACCGGCCTCGTGAGCCGCTTCGTAGTCGTCGCGGTTGGACGACGAGACGTTGCGGATGCCCATCTGGGTCATGCCGACAATGTGGTTCATTTCCGAGGCGCGGCGCAGCGGGTTGCCGTGGCCGTAACGCACGCCGTGGCGCTCGTCGACGAAGTCCAGGTGTGCATCGAAGTGGATGATGTGGATCGGGCCGCGCCCTTCGAAGGCCTTGATGACCGGTGCGTGCACCGAGTGATCGCCGCCCAGCACCACCGGCATCACACCGGCATCGAGGATCTTGCGCACCGCGTATTCGGTGTTCTTGTTACTGGTGGCCATGTCGGTGTGGACGATGTCGGCATCACCGACGTCGACCATGCGCACGTCCGATGCGGTGAGGTACATCACGTCATCTTCGTGATCGTAGGCCCCTGCGTGGCCGAAGGAAAACAGCGTCGATGCTTCACGAATCCCGCGTGGTCCGAAGCGTGCGCCGGAGCGCCACTGGGTGCCCATGTCGTTGGGCACGCCAAGCACCGCGACGTCGGCATCCAGCGCATCCCAATCGGTGCACACCGGGGATTTGCCAAAGGTGCAATGACCCACGAATGGCAGGTTCAGACGACCGGACTCATAACCGTTGTTCGACATTTCTAGCCTCTCCACTTCTTGTTATCGGCTTGGCGGAACTGCAAGGCGACCGCCGTTGGAAAGACTATGAGCGCAGGTTTTCGTGGAAAAAATGCTAAACATCAGATACTCATATCGGCATTCCCGATGCATCCCCATGCCGGAGGTTCCCGATGATCCAACTGCACGATGTCGACCTGAAACTGCTCAGGGTATTTGCCACGATTGTCCGCTGCGGCGGTTTCTCCGCCGCCCAGGCGGCGTTGAACGCCGGGCAGTCGACCATCAGCGAACAGATGACCCATTTGGAAACCCGCCTTGGGGTCAAGCTCTGCCAGCGCGGGCGCAGCGGCTTTCGCCTGACCGAGCAAGGCGTGGCGATCCATGAAGCCACCCAGCGCCTGCTGTCGGCGGTGGAAAATTTCTGCATGGACGCCGACGTGCTCAAGCAGCACATCAGCGGCAAGCTCAACCTGGGGATCATCGACACCACCATCACCGACCCCGATTCACCGATCCCGCGCACCACCCAGCGCTTCGTGTCGCGCGGGCATGACGTGCACCTGAACGTGTACGTCGGCACTCCGGCAGAACTGGAAGAACGGGTGCTCGACGGTCGCCTGCACCTGGCCATCGGGCATTTTCCGATCCATGTACCGGGCCTGCTGCAATCGCCGCTGTATCAGGAAGCGCTGGGCTTGTATTGCGGGCGCCGGCACCCGCTGTATGGGAGCACGGCCGAAGGTGCCGAGTTGCTCGAAGAAATCGGCGCGGGTCGCATCGTCGTACGCGGCTACATGCAGCAATACGACCTGGAACACTTGGGCGTGAGCAAGGCGGCGGCCACCGTGGACAATATCGAAGCCTCGGCGATCCTGATCATCTCCGGCGCCTACATGGGTTTTCTGCCCGAGCACTTCGCCGCCCAGTGGCTCAAGTCAGGCGAAATGCATCAACTGGGCCCGGCGAGCCTGCGGCTGAAATCACCGTTCGACGTGATCACCCGGCGCGGTGTGGCACCGCCGCCGATCCTGCAGGCGTTTCTCGAGGACCTGGCGGCCAGCACCCGCAAAACGGCCAATGGATGACGTGACGCTCGCCAAACTCGAATTCGCCCCGGCATACTGATTTTCGTTCGCCCATCTTGCAGGCCTGTCATGCGCATCCACGTCACCTTCATCGACCGCGTCGGCATCACCCAGGAAGTGCTGGCCCTGCTCGGCGGGCGCAGCTTCAATCTGGACGCCGTGGAGATGGTGCCGCCGAACGTCTACATCGACGCCCCGACCCTTGGCGCCGAAGTACTGGAAGAGTTGCGCGAGGCACTATTCGGCGTGCGCGGCGTGCAGGCGGTGACCCTGGTCGACATCCTTCCGGGGCAACGACGGCGCCTGCAACTGGATGCCTTGCTGGCCGCCAGTTCCGACCCGGTGCTGGCGGTCGATGATCGTGGGCACGTGCTGCTGGCCAACCCGGCATTGATCGCCCTGTGCGGTCGCGAACCGGCCGGTGAATCTCTGAGCGCGCTGTTCGACGATACCGATTTGCAACGCACCTTGATCGCCCAGCATTTCCGCCTGCCCATGCACGAGGTCAGTCTTGGTGGCCACACGTTGCTGCTCGACGCCATGCCGATTACCGACGCTGGCGCCCTGCTCACCCTCTATCAGCCGAATCGCATTGGTGAACGCCTCTCGGCGCTACACCATGATCACGCCGAAGGTTTCGATGCGCTGCTCGGCGAGTCGCCGCCGATCCGCTCGCTCAAGGCCCGCGCGCAACGGGTGGCGGCCCTCGACGCACCGCTGTTGATCCAGGGAGAAACCGGCACCGGCAAGGAACTGGTGGCCCGCGCCTGTCACGCAATCAGCGGTCGCCGTGACAAGCCGTTCCTGGCCCTCAATTGCGCGGCGCTGCCCGAGAGCCTGGCCGAAAGCGAGCTGTTCGGCTACGCCCCCGGAGCGTTCACCGGGGCACAACGGGGTGGCAAGCTCGGGCTGCTGGAACTGGCTGACCAGGGCACGGTATTTCTCGACGAAGTCGGCGAGATGTCGCCGTACCTGCAAGCCAAGCTGCTGCGTTTTTTGAGTGATGGCTGCTTCCGCCGGGTCGGGGGCGATCGCGAGGTCAAGGTCAATGTGCGGATCCTCAGCGCGACCCACCGCGACCTGGAAAAAATGGTCGGCGAAGGGCACTTTCGCGAAGACCTGTTCTACCGCCTCAATGTCCTCAACCTGCAGGTGCCGCCACTGCGCGAACGTGGCCACGACATCCTGTTGATGGCCCAGCACTTCATGCAGCAGGCTTGCGCGCAGATCCAGCGCCCGGTCTGTCGCCTGGCGCCGAGCACCTTTCCCGCCCTGCTTGGAAACCGCTGGCCGGGTAACGTGCGGCAACTGCAAAACGTGATCTTTCGCGCGGCGGCGATCTGCGAGAACCCGTTGGTGGACATTGACGACCTGGACATTGCGCGCACCGCTGTGGAGCGCCGGAACGATGGCGAGGTGGGCAGCCTTGAGGAGGCTGTCGAGGGGTTTGAAAGGAATTTGCTGGAGCAGCTTTACCAAAGCTATCCGTCCAGCCGCTTGCTCGCGGCACGCCTGCAAACCTCCCATAGTGCGATTGCCATCCGCCTGCGCAAGTACGGCATACCCAACAAGTCGTAAATTCGACCCCGTCCCGTAGGAGCTGCCGCAGGCTGCGATCTTTTGATGTTGATCTTTTCCTGAGCCGCCGAAGATCAAAATCAAAAGATCGCAGCCTTCGGCAGCTCCTACAAAGAGTTGTTTGCAAATCGATACAGCGTATCGAAACCAAGACAAAACCCTTTCAACCTGTCTACGCCGGACATCGGTCCCTTCGCTTCCCATGCCTGTCTTGATTTCAATACAGCAATCGCGCTTCACGCTGTCTAAAAAACAACTATGTCATTGATTTAAAACAGTTAATAAACCTTGGCACCACCCTTGCTATCTCTCCTCCAGCCAAGCTCGCTACCCACACCCGAGCCTGCCCATCGCCTCCGCCACCTGCAGCGGATGAGTCTGAACAATGAGGAGTTGATATGAGCGAATTGCGTTTTACCGTCGAACACGAATGGCTGCGCACCGAAGCTGACGGCACTGTCACCGTTGGCATCACGGCGTTTGCCCAACAGGCATTGGGGGATGTGGTATTCGTTCAGGTGCCTGAGTTGGGCAGCTTCGACGCCGGAGCCGAAGTGTCGGTCGTGGAATCGGTGAAAGCCGCCAGCAGCATCGGCATGCCGTTGGACGGTGAGGTGCTGCACGTGAATTCGGAACTGGACAGCAACCCGGAGCTGGTCAACGAAGACCCGCTGGGCGAAGGCTGGTTCTTCCGTTTCCAGCCCGCTGACGCTGCCGCGCTCGGCCAACTGCTGGATCAGGCCGCCTACGACCGCTTGATCCAAGACCAGATCGACGCCTGAGGACTGCCCATGACCGTCCTCCTCGACACACATGACGAATTCATCGCCCGCCACATCGGCCCCCGCGCCGGTGACGAGCAGGCCATGCTCAACACCCTCGG
>NZ_APIO01000029.1:0-9998 GCF_000408945.1 Pseudomonas sp. G5(2012) | reverse complement strand
AAGCCGCCGTTACCGCAGGAATGGATATGTACTCCGTCAACAAACAATAGGTCGGCTGTCAGGGTGGCTTCGCTGGCAAGCCAACTCCTACAATTGATCAGGACATTCAGCTCCCCCAGACTTTCTGCGCCTTCGGCGCTTCAGTAAGAATTGCATCCACCGCCGCGCCGATCTCTTCGACTTTCCACAACGCGCCCTTGTCGCAGGTAACGCCCGTGCGCCAGCCATCGCCCAGGGAGATGCGACCGCCCTGGCTTTCGAAGACCTGGCCGGTGACATGGGCCGACGCCGGGCTGCCCAGCCACACCACCAGCGGCGCGACGTTCTCTGCAGCCCAGGCGTCGAAGCTGCCGTCCTCGGGTTTCTTCACCACGTCGGGCATGGCGCTCTCGGTCATCGAGGTGCGTGCGGCCGGCGCCAGTGCGTTGGCAGTGACGCCATAGCGCGCCAGTTCCGCCGCCTGCACCAGGGTCAGCGAGGCGATTCCGCCCTTGGCCGCCGAATAATTGGACTGCCCCACCGAGCCCTGTAACCCGGCGCCGGAGCTGGTGTTGATGATCCGCGCGTCCACCGGCGTGCCGGCCTTGGCCAGGTCGCGCCAGCGGCGGCCGAGGATGTTGGCCAGGCAATAATGGCCCTTGAGGTGGACGCGCATGACCATGTCCCAGTCTTCTTCACTGAGGCTGATGAACATGCGGTCGCGTAACACGCCGGCGTTGTTGATCAGCACATGCACTTCACCGAACGCCGCCAGTGCCGCATCGACGATGCGCTGCGCGGTGGCCAGGGTGGTGATGTCATCGCTGTTGGCGATGGCCTGGCCACCGTTGGCGCGAATCTCCCCTGCCACATCTTCTGCGGCCTCGGCGCGAATATCGTTGACCACTACATTGGCCCCTTGCGCGGCGAACGCCAGCGCGTAGGCGCGACCGAGGCCACCGCCGGCCCCGGTGATGATCACGGTGCGGTCTGCACACATAGCCATGTTTGACTCCTTGAGAATTTTTGTGGCCGCGCGCCCGAAGCGGCGGCCCGCATGAAAAATTACAGGCGTTCGATAATGGTCACGTTGGCCTGCCCGCCGCCTTCACACATGGTTTGCAGGCCGTAGCGACCGCCGCTGCATTCCAGTTCGTTGAGCAGCGTGGTCATCAAGCGTGCGCCGGTGGCGCCCAGCGGATGACCGAGGGCAATCGCGCCGCCGTTGACGTTGGTGCGCGCCGGGTCGTAATCGAGCTCCTTGGCCCAGGCCATGACCACCGAGGCGAAGGCTTCGTTGATCTCGACCCGATCGATGTCGCCCATGCTCAGGCCACTCTTGGCCAAGGCCCGGCGGGTGGCGGCGATCGGTGCGGTGAGGTGCCAGATCGGATCGTCACCGAGCACCGTCAGGTGATGAATCCGCGCCCGTGGCGTCAGGTCGTAGCGCTTGAGCGCCGCCTCGGACACCACCAGCAGTGCCGCCGAGGCGTCGCAGGTCTGGCTGGACACGGCGGCGGTGATCGACGGGAACTGCGGGTCCACCGGTTGCAACTCGGCCATCTTCGCCAGGCTGCTGTGACGCGGCGTTTCATCCACCGCCAGGCCTTGGCAGCTGACGATTTCCCGGGCGAATCGGCCACTGGCGATGGCCGCCAGGGCGCGTTCGTGGCTCTGCAAGGCAAAGGCTTCCATCTGCTCGCGGCTGATCTGCCAATGATCGGCGATCCGTTGCGCGGCGTAGAACTGGTTGACGGGCTGCTGGCCAAACCGCGCACGCCAGCCAACGCTGCCCGAGAACGGATCGGCAAAGCCCAGGGGCTGGCCGGCCAGCATCGCCGAAGAAATCGGGATCTGGGTCATGGTCTGTACCCCACCCACCGCGACCACATCCTGGGTGCCGCTCATGACCGCCTGCGCGGCGAAATGCAGCGCCTGTTGCGACGAACCACACTGACGATCCACGGTGGTGCCGGGCACCGTCAGCGGCAAGCCGGCGGCCAGCCAGCTGGTGCGGGCGATATCGCCAGCCTGGGAACCGATGGTGTCGACGCAACCGAATATCACGTCGTCATAGTCTTCGGCAGGGATCACGTTGCGCGCCACCAGCGCCTTGAGCACATGGGCGCCCAGGTCAATGGCGTGGATCTCGCTCAATGAGCCCTTGCGTTTGCCGGTGGGGCTGCGCAGTGCATCAACAATGTAGGCCTGTGCCATGACTCATTCCTCGAAAGTATGCCCCGGCCCCAGGCCGGTGGCGTCGGCGAACAGGTAGTCGCTGACACGGGTTTTGTGAAAGCCGCGGTCGCCCCAGGACGCATCGAGGGCCCAGGCGCGTTTCATGAACATCTGCAAATCCACCTCCCAGGTGTACCCCATCGCACCATGCACCTGGATACCCTTGCGCGCGGCGAGCCAGCTCGCTTCGTTGGCCGCCAGGCGCGCTTGCGAGACCCAGGCGCCCGCGTTGACGTCACCCCGCGCCAAGGCATGGGCCGCGCGGTACAGCACCGGCTTGGCCTGTTCGATGTAGCGGGCGACATCGGCGAGGTGATGCTTGACCGCCTGGAAGCTGCCGATCGGCTTGCCGAACTGTTTGCGCTGGGCCACGTAGTCCACCGACAGGTCGAGCATGCGCTGCGCCAGCCCCAGCAGTTGCCCGGCCACCGACAGTGCACCGCGGTCCAGCAGGTGCGCCTGCAAGGTCCGTCCCTGCTCGCCACTGGCCACGCAGGTGGTCGGCGACGGAGTCCAGGTCACCCGCCCCAGGCGTCGCGAGGCATCGATGCTCGGGTGGTTTTCCACCTCGACCTCGGAGCGCGGCACCACATGGATGTCATCGCCATCGGTGAGGATCAACACTTCGGCCAATTGCGCATCACTGACCAGCGCATTGACTGGATGACTGATCGCCAGGCGCAAGCTGCCATCGGCGATACGCGGCAACAGGTCGGCGCGGGCCGGATGCTGCGCCGGCAGAGCGGCGAGCAAGCCGCTGGCGACATAGGCGGTGTCGGCCAATGAGTCGGGAATGGCGTAGTAACCCAGCTCCTGGGTCATCAGGGCCCAGGTCACATCGTCCATGCCCAGGCCGCCTTCGGCCTCGGGCACCGACAAGGCGGTCAGGCCCTGGCCGGCGATCTTGTTGCGCAGGTCGCGGGAGCGCCCGGCATCGGTCTCCCAGATTTCCCGGAGCATTTCCGGGGCGGCTTCGGTCATCAGGAAACGACTGATGGCTTCGTGGAACGCCAACTGGTCATCGTTGAAAGTGAAGTCCATGGCGGTTCCTTATTTCGGCAAACCGAGCATGCGCTCGGCAATGATGTTGCGCTGGATTTCGTTGGTGCCGGCATAGATCGGCCCGGACTGGGCAAACAGGAAACCCTCCAGCCAACCCGCCGCATCGCCCGCCTGCGCGCCTTTTGCAACCAGCTCGCCGCGCGTACCGAGAATGCGCATGGCGGTCTCGTGCATCTTCAGGTCCAGCTCCGACCAGATGATCTTGTTGATGCTTGATTCGGCGCCGATCTGCTCGCCCCTGCTCAAGCGTCCCACGGTGTGGTAGGCCGACAACGCATAGGCCTCGGCACCCATCCAAGTCTCCAGCACGGCATCGCGCAGGCCCGGATCGCGGTCGGCGCTGGCGCGGTTGGCCTTGTACAGCTCGACCAGCTTGCGTGCCGTGGCCTGGAAGCGCGCCGGTGAACGCAGCAGCAGGCCGCGCTCGAAACCGGCGGTGGCCATCGCCACGTGCCAACCCTGCCCCTCGGCGCCGATGCGGTTGGCCACCGGCACCCGCACGTCGTCGAAAAACACCTCGGCGAAAGCGTCCTTGCCGTTGAGCGCCTTGATCGGGCGAATGCTCACCCCCGGCGTATCGAGCGGCACCATGATAAAGGACAGGCCGTGGTGACGGGCCGACCCCGGCTCGCTGCGGAACAGGCCGAACAGCCAGTCGGCGTAGATCGCCCGGGTCGACCAGGTTTTCTGCCCGTTGATCACGTAATGGTCGCCGTCGAGCAGCGCTTTGCTGGTGATCGCCGCCATGTCGGAGCCGGCGTTGGGCTCCGACCAGCCTTGCGCCCACATGTCCAGGCTGGCCGCCATGCGCGGCAGGAAACGCTGCTTCTGCTCCGGGGTACCGAATTCCATCAGGGTCGGGCCCAGCAACAGCTGGCCGTTCTGGTTGACGCGCATCGGCGCGCTGGCACCGTAATACTCTTCTTCGAAGATCAGCCACTCGATCAAATCGCTGCCGCGACCGCCCAGTTCGGCTGGCCACATCACCATCGACCAGCGGCTCTCGAATAGCGTGGCCTCCCAGGCGCGGTGCTGCTCGAAGCCTTCGCGGGTGTCGTAGCTGGCCAAGGGTTCACGGGGCACATTGGCCGCCAACCAGGCCCGTACTTCGGCGCGGAAGGCGTTTTGTTTGGAGGTATAAGTCAGGTCCATGGCGTTATCTCAGAACTTGGCGTCGCGTTTTTCGACGAAGGCCCGCCGCGTTTCCGCGGAGTCCGGGCTGCTGTAGGCCTGCATGGTGAAGCCCTGTTCCCAGCGGTATTTATCTTCCAGGTTGCCGTCTTCGATACCGTTCAAGGCTTCCTTGGCAATGCGGATCATGCCCGGGCTCTTCTCGGCGATTTTCGCCGCGATGCCCAAGGCGGTTTCGCGCAACTGGTCCTTGCTGACAATGCGTTCGATAAAGCCGTACTGCAGGGCTTCAGGGGCGCCGATGCTGTCCCCGGTAAAGAACAGGTAACGAACTTTTTGTACCGGGAACAGCCGTTGCAAGTGCGCACCGCCGCCCATGGCGCCACGGTCGACTTCGGGCAGAGCGAAGGTCGCGCATTCGGAGGCGACGACGATGTCCGCCGCCCCGGTGATGCCGATACCACCGCCCAGGACAAAACCATGGACCGCGACAATCACCGGCACCGGGTTGCGGTGCACGGCCTTGAAGGTGGCGTAGTTACCGGCGTTGACCTCGACGATTCGCTCCGGATGCTTGTCCAGTTCCTTGATGTCGACACCGGCGCAAAAACCGCGGCCTTCGGCGCGGATCACGATCACCCGCACCTCGGGATTGGCCCCGAGCGCTTCGATCTGTCGCGCCAGGGCATGCCATTCCTGGCTGTCGAGGGCATTAACCGGTGGCTTGGCGATCACCAGTTCAGCGATCCCCTGATTGAGTTGTGTCGTAAATGCCTGGTTCACAGGGGTTCTCCGATACTGGCGGGTTGATTCGTGGCGTGTGTCTGGCTGCGTGCCAGGAGCGCATCCAGGCAGTGCTGGGCCTCGCTGGCGATGCCTTCGATGACTTCGCGGCAACTGAGCAATTCGCCAATGGCTGCGGCGACCTGGCCGCTGGGCAGGATGCCCTCGTCCGGAGCGCCATCGACCATCGAGCGCTGCAACAGCACCGGCTGGTTGGCGGCCATCACCACCTGCGACAGTTGCGAGGGGTCTTCACGCAATGCGCGCAGGAAGACTGCAGCCATGTGCCCCAGGCTCATGCCGGTCTGCTGCTTCCACTGCCACGCGCTGCCCAGGGCTATGCGCAGGCGACCGAAGGGGCCCGCCTGTTCCAGGTGATTGATGAAGCGGTTTTCGATCATCCGGTGGCGCATGCCATCCACCGCCGTGGTCACGCGCACCAACTGCGGATCGTTGACCTTCAGGTAACGTTCGAGGGTCGCGGCCGGTGTCGGCGATTCGCGGGTCATGAGGAACCGCGTGCCCATGGCGATGCCGGCACCACCGGCAGCGAGCACCGAGGCCAGGCCACGGCCGGTGGCGAATCCTCCGGCCGCGATCACCGGTACCTTGACCGCCGCCAGCACCTGGGGCAGCAGGATCGAACTCGGTACGCCGCCAGTATGGCCGCCGCCCTCACCGCCCTGGATGGTGATCATGTCGGCGCCCAGTTCCACGGCCTTGAGCGCATGCTTGAGGGCGCCGACAGTGGGAATGCACAGCACCTTGGCCGCCTTGAAGCGGGCGATGGTCTGTTTGTCCGGACCGCGCCCGTAACTCACGGCGCGCAGACGGTACTTGATCGCCAGGTCGACGCACTGCGCGGCGTTGTCCTGGAACATATGGAAATTGAGCCCGAAGTTGCTGGCGCCAGTGGCGTCGATCACCTTGCGGATTTCGCCTTCCAGTTCGTCGGCCGCGATGGTCGCGCCAGCCAGGAAACCGAAGCCCCCGGCCTGGGTCGTGGCGATCACCAGGTTGGCGTCGGCGACCCACCCCATGGCGGTCTGCACGATCGGGTAACGGCAACCGAGGGCCTCGGTCAGTGGTGTATCCAGCCAGCGGTTCATTGGCTTTTGTCCTCGGCCTGCTTGTTGGCCCGGGCCATGCCCTTGGCGTCGAAGCCGCCCAGTTTGTCGCCGGACAACAGCTCGTTATGGGCATGGGCAAAGTGATGCCAGGCGAACACGGCATCCATCGCCGTGCGTTTGCCCTGCAAGTCCTCGACGTGGTTGATCGCCTGCTTGGTCAGGGCCAGGCCCATGCGCGGCTGACGGGCAATGCCGGCGGCCAGGGCATAGGTGGCCTGCTCCAGCTCATCACGGCTGACCAGGCGGTTGACCATGCCCACTTGCCAGGCTCGGGTGGCGCTCATGCGGTCGCCGGTGAAGAGGAATTCCTTGGCGATTCGCGGGTTCATTTCATAGGGATGGGCAAAATACTCCACCCCCGGAATACCCATGCGCACCACCGGGTCCTGGAAGAACGCGTCGTCGCTGGCAACGATCAGGTCGCAGACCCAGGCCAGCATCAGCCCGCCCGCCACGCACGCGCCATGGACCATGGCGATGGTCGGCTTGGGCAGTTCGCGCCAGCGTCGGCACATGCCCAGGTACACCTCCTGCTCACGGGCATACAGTTGCTCGCCACCGGGCTTGTTGGTGTGGTCCCACCACAGGTGCGCGCGCTCGAACGGCTTGTCGATATCCCGCCCCGGCGTGCCGATATCGTGGCCCGCCGAGAAGTGCTTGCCGTTGCCCCTGAGGACGATGACCTTGACGCTGTCATCGTTCACCGCCTGGCGGAAAAAGCCGTCCAGGGCGTAAGTCATCTGCGAGTTTTGCGCGTTGTTGAAGGTCGGCCGGTTCAGCGTCAGCGTGGCAATACCCTCGGCCACGCTGTACAGCACCGGGGTGTCCGTCTCGTAGACGGCGTTGTCCTGGCGGACGATGAATTCACTGTCGCTGCTGTGCATGCTCGCCTCCTTGTCTCAGGCCGTACGGATGCCGGGTGGGTTGCCCTTGATCGCCGTGGCGCGGTATTCGTGGGGATCGAGTCGGCGGATCAGCGCTAACTGCTCAGGGGTCGGATGCGCGGTTTCGTGCAACTGCGCCGACTTGAGCAACGGGAAGCCGGTGTTGTCCTGGACCTGCTCGAAACTCACGCCGGGGTGCAGCGAACGCACCTGCACTGCCCGGTCCGGGCCGTTGAAGTCGAGGACGCACAGGTCGCTGACCACGCAATGGATGTCCATCAGGTCGCGACGCGTACCTTCGGGCCAGCGTTCGGCCTTGAAACCGACACCGGAAACCATGTCCACTTCGCCGCTGACGAACACCCGGCTGTTATGGCTGGGCACGAAGAACGAATTGAGGTGGTTGATGCTGTTGCCCGGCAGGCCGCGTACGCCGAGGATCGCCGTTTTGGGCTTTTGATAATCGCCGACGCAGGACAGGTTGGTCTGGCCCCAGCGGTCGATCTGGGTCGGCCCGATCATTGCGTGGCGGCGTCCGCCCCACACGCACTCGAACACTCGCTCGAACGACATGTAGCCGGAGTAACGCGGTACGTAGTCGCCACGCGGGCCCAGCGGGATCGGTTCTTCGACCAGGAACGCCTCGCTGTCGGTCATCAACAGTTCCGGGCTGTGGGTCAGTTTGGCAAGGCTGGCGCCCAGGCGCGGGATCACGCCGAGGCCCGAGGCAATCACCTCGCCATTGCCGCGCCACGCTTCGCTGGCAGCGACGATCATCAGTTCCGCCAGGGTGAAATCACAGGTTGCAGACATGGTCGATATTCCTCAGAACACGGGAAGGGGCAAGGCGCCCATGGAGTCGGCACCGCCGTTCTGTGCCTGATAGGCCTGCTCGCCACCGGCGATGTAGGTCTGCACATAGTCCTGCCAGCCGTTCTCCGCCTGGCTGCTGGCGACATAGCCCTTGAGATGCTTCATGTCCCAGCCGTAGTCGGGGGCGCAGAGTGTCGGGTGCGCACCCAGGGGCGCATGCACCACGCCGCTCACCAGATAGCGCTCGAAAGTATTGAAGCGGGCTTGCTCGGCGCTCAGCGCCAGGCGATCTTCCAGGCGCTCGCACGAGACAAAGCACTGGTTGGCGGCGCGGGCGAACAGGTGATCGAAATAGGGGTCCGGCCCGGTCACCAGGCAGTTGCCCAGGCGATCGGCGACGTTGACATGCAGGAATGCCACGTCGAGATTGAGCGCCGGCATCGCCAGCAGCACCTCGCCATCGGCATAGGGCGACTGGATGGTCTTGAGCTGCGGGTTCAGGCGCGTCACATCGGTGGCCAGGCCACAACGGGTCGGCAGGAACGGCAGACGCATGCCGGCGGCACGCAGGCCCCACTGGAACATGCCTTCGTCCAGCTCCATCAACTCCAGCTCGCCGGCTTCACGGGCCTTGCGGTAGTAGGGTTCCAGCGGAATGGCATCGAGGGTGGCGAAGCCGAATATCAGCTTCTTGACCTTGCCGGCAGCGCACAGCATGCCCACTTCCGGACCGCCGTAGGCGACCACGGTCAGGTCCTTGACGTCTGAGCGCAGGATCTCGCGCACGATGGCCATCGGCTTGCGCCGCGGGCCCCAGCCGCCGAAACCGATGGTCATGCCATCGCGCAATTGAGCGACCGCATCGGCCGCTGTCAGTTGTTTGTTCATCATGACAATTCCTTAACGTTGGCCGACCGAAAAGTCGTGCCCCCAAATGCTCACGCGGGTGAACTCGAACGCTGAGTGCTCGGCCCAGTCGACTTGCAACCCGCCAAAGCCGTACTCCAGGTCGAAGCCGGACGGTGTCTTCATGTAGAAACTGGTCATGCGGTCATTGAGGTGCTGGCCGAGGGTGGCCGACAGGGCTACCTCATGGGCGCGCAGACGGTCGTGGGCACGGCCGACTTCGGTCATCGAATCGACCTCGACCATCACGTGCACGCAACCTGACGGTACCGGGTACTCGGCCAGTGCCAGGCTGTGGTGGCGAGCGTTCTGGCAATGCAGGAAGTGAATGCGGATCGGCGCCACGGACGGGTCTGGACGGAAGTTGAAAATGTCCGACAGTTCGAAGCCCAGCACATCCTTGGCGAACGCCAGGGTGGCGTCGAAGTTCGGCGCCGGCAGCACCGTGTGACCCAGGCCCATGTCACCAGTGACGAAACGCGGCACACCCTGGGGCGAGACAAATGGCAGGCAATCTGAGCGATGGCCCCAGCTCAGTTCATGGCAGTTGCCCGATGGGTCGGTGAGCTTGACCAGCGCCTGTACGCCGCGCTGCTCGATCTCGGCGGCGGAGCCCGACTGCCATTCGATACCGGCTGCACTTAGATGCTCGAGGGCGGCCTTGAATGCCGTCTCGTTGGCCAACTCCCAGCCAGAGGCCAAATAACGCGCTTCAGCGCCTTCGACGATCAGCATGCGAAACGGACGCTCGTCCATTTTCACGTACAGGCCACCGCCCGGCGCCGGGTTCACTTGCATGCCCAGCACGTCTTCGGCGTAACGCTGCCAATGACTGAGGTTTTCGATCTGCGAGACGAAATAGCTCAAACCGCGAATGTCGATCATGCCTGGGTCCTCGTTGGCTGAAAGGGTTTCGTGGTGAGCATTGTGCAAAGCAGTGCGCGTGGCTTCATCGTCCGTTGAGACTAAGCACGGGTGGGTCTTGGGCTCTTCGTGGGAGCGGGCTTGGTCGCGAAGGCTTTGTGTCTGGCGACTGGGATTTTGAGGGTGGTGTGTATATCCATTGCTGCGG